>JAICQE010000187.1 GCA_025938035.1 Vicinamibacteria bacterium | reverse complement strand
TTCGCGGTGCGCGAGGGCGGTCAGGTGTTCTTTGTCGACCACCACATTCCAACCGGCCAGGTGATCTCCGTTGCCGGCCAGACGGGCGAGTTCGCACCACTCCATTGCACCGCGCACGGCAAGGCGCTGCTGGCCGACTTCGACCGGCAGGCGCTCAGGAGCCTGTTTGGCCGGACGCCTCTGCGCGCCTATACCCGCAACACGATCACCTCGCTGACCACGCTTGGCCGCGTGTGCGGCCGCGTTCGCGTCGATGGGTTCGCGCTCGACGATGCCGAGTACATCGAAGACCTGCGCTGCCTCGCGGCGCCCATCCGCGACCCGCAGGGCGAGATCGTCGCCTCCGTCGGGATCTCGTCGCCGGTCACGCGCCTGCACAACAAGCGAATCGCGCAGGCCGCGGCCGAAGTAGTGGCCGCCGCACGGTCAATCAGCCGATCGATCGAGGGCTGATTCGCAGCCTCGCTCGCGGACGTGGCAACGTCCGCGCCGCAAGATCGCGCGCGTCCTTCGCCCCAACGGTGCTCCAATGAAAACAGTCGCTGCTGCGCTGATGGCGCTCGTCCTCGTATCGCCGGTGGTGGCGCTCGACGGCGACCCGGGCATGCATGATCCGTCGACGGTCATCGTGCACGACGGCAAGTTCTACGCCTACGGCACGGGCGGTGGCCTGCCGATTTCCATCTCTGACGACGGCTGGACATGGCGGCGTGCTGGCACACTGATGCAGGCGCTGCCCGGCGGCCGGCCGGGTCAGGAGGTGATCGCGCGCGGCGGTAACAACACCTGGGCGCCCGACGTGATTCGATCCGGCGACAAGTACTTCGTGTATTACTCGGCTCCGGGAACGCAGCCGAAGGCTGCGATCGGGCTGCTCGTCGGCAGGACCCTCGATCCGAATTCCCCTGACTACAAGTGGGAGGACGGAGGTCCGGTCGTCTGGTCGGACGGCGTGGAGGATAGCAACGCCATCGATCCGGGCGTGTTTCGTGATCCGGCCAATGGCTCCCTGTGGCTCACTTACGGCTCGTACTTTGGCTACATACGTCTCGTCGAGATTAATCCGAAGACCGGGAAACGGCTGTATGCGGAGAGGAAGCCGATCGATCTCGCCATCAACGGCGAGGCATCGATCATTATTTACCGCGACGGGTGGTACTACCTGTTGATGACGCGCGGCTCGTGCTGTGCCGGTGCAAACTCGAGCTACAACATCCGCATGGGACGCTCGCGCAAGGTCACGGGTCCGTTCCACGACAACATCGGTGTCGACATGCTGCAGGGCGGCGGCAAGCTGTTTCTCGGGTCCGGCGGGCGCTACATCGGTCCCGGCCACTTCGGCTTGCTCGATCTCGGTGACGGCGTGCAGAAGTTCTCCATGCACTACGAGGCGGATCTCGACCGCGGAGGCATCAGCGTGCTCGACATCCGTCCGCTCCTCTGGCGTGACGGATGGCCGGTCGCCGGCGACAACTTCAAGGAAGGGACGTATCAGATCGAGTCGGCGCGGACGGGGACGGCGCTCGAGCTCGCCGTGCAGGGGACACCCGTCGGCGGACTTCGCGGCCGCGGGGGTGGCCGTGGCGCCGGCGCAGGAGGCGGGCGAGGTGCCGGAGGAGCGGCCGATGCCGGAGCGCGCAATCCGATACCTGCGCAGGAAGCGGCGCAGGTCTCCGCGAACTGGCCGGCGGGCCCCATCGACGTCCGCATGTCGCCGTACATGGTGCAGGCGCAGCAGAAGTGGGCGGTCACGCCGGTGGCGAACGTTGGCGGCTATCCCGGATCGTCCTATTTCAAGATCACGATAGCGGGGACGGAACGTGCGCTGACGGCGACCGTGGATCGCGAGCTCGTCGTCCTTCCCGCGTTCACCGGCGGCCCGGAGCAGCTGTGGCGGATCGATCAGCTCTCCGACGGCGCCTATCGCGTGATGCCCAAGGCGATTGCGGGTACGAAGGAACCATGGGCGCTGTCGGCCATCGGCAGCAGCATGCCGACACTCGCCAGGTTCGATCCTGCCAGTGACAGGCAGCGGTGGTGGTTGAAAACGCCATGAGCCGGTGGCTGCTAGCGCGGATTTCGTTTCTGTGGCGCGAACCCTGCGGAGCCTGTAAGGCTCGCCCCACAAATCCGCGCTACGCGCATCTGAAAGATGCTCTAGCCGTGGCCGTGGCGGCCGCTGTGTTGAGTGTCGCGGCGGCAGCAGCGCAGGATGCGCCCACTCGCGGTCCCGCGCCGTCACTGACGCGTCCGGCCTCACCCGCGAAGGTGCCAGGCGCAGATGGATTCCTGCAGCGGTGGCTCATCCTCGAGCCGGTCATGACAAACGGCCAGCTCACTGATAGCGCGGTGCAGGCGGCGGTGAAGACCCTTGCCGTCCCGACGCAATCGGGCACCATCCCCCGCCATGGCGACAAGGTGACCATCGGCGACGCGCCGCTGGCATGGCACGCCGTCGACACGATCCGCTACAACGTCAATCTCTATCATTTCGCTTACGCGCTGAAGAAGCCGACGTCGAACGTGCTGTTCTGGGTGACGACCGTTGTCAATGCGCCGCGCGAGTTGAGCGGCGTGCGGCTGGCGATCGGATCGAACGCGGCGTCCGTGTGGTGGGTGAACGGCAGGGAAGTGATCGGCATCTACAACGATCGCCAGAGCGTCATCGACGACGGCGTGTCGAAGCGTCTCACGCTGCAGAAAGGTCCGAACGTGATTCGCGCCGCCATCCTCAACGGCGGCGGCGCGACCGACTTCTGTGCGCGGTTTGTGAATGAAGACGGTATGCCCGTGAAGGGGCTTACCGTCAGCGTCGTGGAATAGCGCCGGTCGTTCAGTCCTGCTCGAACATGTGCGCCTGATACGGGAAGCCGTTCATTGCCAGCCGGCAGGAGCGCAGCCCTTCCTTGCCGCCGTTGCTCGCCAGGTGCCATGTCTGCCGCGGGACGTAGACGA
Source organism: Vicinamibacteria bacterium (assembly GCA_025938035.1). The sequence continues at coordinate 4,825 of JAICQE010000187.1, read as the reverse complement.
CGTCGCCTTCCTGCGCTTCGAATTCCTGTAGTCCCTCGATGTTGTAGCGGATCGTGCCCAGGCAGATCAGCCAGAACTCGCCGCCCTCTTCGTGAAAGTGCCCCTTGTTGCCCGGCTGCGGCCGCTGGTAGTTGCCCATGATGATGTTCGCGAAGCTGCGGTCGTCCGTGACGAATGCGCCGCCGCGCTCCTCGCCGCTCACCACTTTGCTGAAATCCAGAAACGGCCGGTTCCGGGCGTCGAGCGTCCCCTTGCCTCCGGTGACCCGTGTTTTGATGTACTCGAAGCCTGACAGCGGCACGGGCGTTTCGTCCGTCGGATAGAGTTTGCGCGCGCGCGCCACATTCACTTCGAAACGCAGCGCCGGCTCGGTACCGACGTTCTCGATCTGATAGAGCGTGCGATACGGCACCTGCACCATGAAGCCCTTGGTGGCGACGAGCGGCTCGCGTCCCTCGATGGTGAAGCGCAGCGTGCCTGACTGGACGATCCACCATTCGCGCGTATCGCCGTTCATCCGCCGTGGCGTCTTCTTGCCCGGTCCCATCGAAACCCACTGCGCGAACAGGCTTTCGTCCTCGACGATCGTCTCAGCCCAATCGGCCTGGCCCTTGTGCCGCGCCAGCACGTCGGCGAGCTTCGTGTGCGGCTTGTGCACGCCGGTCCAGCCGGCCGACTTCGCCTTCGGCGACAGGACGACCAGATCCTGATTTCCGGCGGGTCGGGGCGCGCCGGCGGGCGCCTGTCCAGCGGACTGGGCCCCCGCTGCCGCGACCAGCACGGCGACTCCGATCCACCAGCGCAGCTGCGAGCGATTCATGACGTTCTCCTCTACGAAAACTCCCAACTCCCGATTCCCAACTCCCAAAACGTTCAACCCCAATCTTCCAAGTCGCGTCTGGAGGTTGGGAGTTGGACGTTGGGGGTTTCTTCTATGGCAGCGCGTAGGCCAGCAGCTCTGCGCCGTCGTTGCCGCTTACCGCCAGGACGATGAACTGCCTGCCGTCGATCTGATAGCTCATCGGCGAACCCGTCTGCCTGTTCGGCATTTCCACCGCGCCGACGTCCGCACCGGTGGCCTTGTCATACGCGCGCAGCAGCGCGACACGGCGGCCGGTCTCGTTGGTGTGCACGCCGCCTTCACCCGCAATCAGCAGGTTCTTCGTCGTCAGCACGCCGATGAACGTGCGGCCAGGCTGTCCGAGGCGCGGGAGGTTCAATCCCTTGAGCGCGGGATGATTCCTGATGTCGTCCGGTGTCGAGCTGTGCGTCTTCTGCCAGGCGATGTCGCCGGTGTTCATGTTGTAGGCGGTGATCTGGTCGTATGGAGGCTTGATCAGCGGCAGCCCCTGCACCGTCCCCGCGCGACCGCCGCGCGCGCCCGCGCCTCGCGCCGCACCGCCCCCAGGGCCCGCACCGCGGCCCGCGCCGCCTCCAGGACCGCCGGCCCGCGCCTGCCCGCCGACGTAACCCATGTCGGACTGCGCCGGATTCGCCGGCACCAGCGCGTTCATGAACACGTTCGCGTGTGAGTGGACGTAGAGGAAGTTGTTGTCCGGATCGAACGAGCCGCCGGGCCAGTTCGCGCCGCCGACTTCGGAGGGCAGCGTCATGGTCGCCAGCGGACCGTCGAGCGAGCTCACGACGGGTGGCGTGAAGAGCGGGCCCATCTTGTAGCGTTTGGCGACCTCGATGGCTTCGGCCTTGAGCGCTGGAGTCAGGTCGAGCAGGTCCTGCTCGCTGACGCCCTGTCGATCGAAGGGCGCGGGCTTCGTCGGAAATGGCTGGGTGGGGCTGGTTCGCTCCTTCGGCACGTCCGACTGTGGGACCGGCCGCTCCTCGATAGGCCAGATCGGCTGGCCGGTTTCCCGATTGAAGACGAAAAGAAAGGCGTGCTTCGTCGGCTGCGCGATGGCCTTGACCGTGCGGCCATTGAGGGTCATATCGAACAGGATCGGCGCGCACGCCAGGTCCCAGTCCCAGACGTCGTGGTGCACCGTCTGAAAGTGCCACTTGCGCTTTCCGGTTTTGACGTCGAGCGCGACGAGGCTGTCGGCAAAGAGGTTGTCGCCGGGCCGGTTCCCGCCGTAATAGTCGCCCGTCGGCATTTCAACCGGCACGTAGACCAGCCCCAGTTCCGGGTCGGCGCTCATCTGTGCCCAGACACCGGTGTTGCCGTTGTATTCGGCCGATCCCTCGAGCCAAGTGTCGTAGCCGAACTCACCTCGCTGCGGGATCGTGTGGAAGATCCACAGCCGCTTGCCGGTGCGCGCATCGTAACCGCGGACGTACCCCTTCACGTTGCGCATGGTGCGCGGGCTCGTACCCGGCCGGTGCGCGGCGCCGACGACGATGACGTCGCCGACGACGAGCGGCGTGGCGTTGAGACCGAGCTCGGCGGTGTCGAGATCGAGACCGTCCTGGTCGATCTCGGTCTTCAGATCGACGGCGCCATTCCTGCCGAACCCGGGAACGGGAATCCCGGTCTTCGCGTCGAGCGCCTTCATGCGGTATCCGGGCGTCACGTAGATGATCCGTCGATCCGCGCCATCGGCGCTGGCCCAGTACGCGAGTCCACGGCCGGCGCCGTTACGAATCGCATTCTGGCCGCGACGGCCTTCGTCCTCGCTGTGCATCCACAGCATTTCTCCGCTCGTTGGGTTGAGCGCGATCACCGCGCGACGCATGCCGGCTGTGGTGTAGAGCACGCGGTCGACGAGCAGCGGCGTGGCGGAATACAGCGTGTCGGGCCGCGGACCGAGGAAATCGGTCTTCAGCCGCCACGCGATCTGCAGCTTGTTGAAATTTTCCCTGGTGATCTGGTCGCCGGGGGAGTAGCGGTGGCTCGCCAGATTGCTGCCGTATGTGGGCCATGAGAAGGTCGCCCCTGAGGTCGGCGCCGACACCTGCGGCGGCGCAGCGGCGGGCGGACCAGCGGTCGTGGGACGGGCGGCATCCTGAGCGGCTGCCGCGCGCGTGCGCTCGAACGTAATCGCGGCCAGTTGCGCGCGATCCAGCGGGAGCGCCGCCTGGCCGGCCGGCATCTCCGCCGCCCGGAGCAGGAAGGCCAGGACCGCGACCGACTCGGCCGCTGACAGGCTCTTCGGCGCGGCAGGGGGCATCGTCTCGATGCGATCCAGCAGCCGGCGCAGGTCCCTGCCGTGCCACGAGTCGAGGAACGTGCCGCCGGCGAGGGCAGGGGCGCGCTCGATCCCGGCGAGATCGGGACCGTGGCAACTCGCGCACTTGTCGCCGTAGATCTTCTCGCCGGCCGCCGCCTGCTCCGCCGTGTAGACGCCGGACCAGGACGATCTCGACTGCTGCGCGCCGAGAGTGGCGCACGCGATTACAACCAGCCCGGTGATCGCCCGCCGCAGGTGATGCATCGACCCTCCTACTGTCCGCGTCCGCCGCGTCCCGGAGCCGGTGCCGACGTGCCGGGCTGCGCGCCGCCGGGGAGGCCGATGACCGGTTCGGGATCCGGCTCGGGCACGTTGTCGCCTCGGCCGCGGCCTGCCGGCGCCCCTCCGCGTCCCGGGCCACCGCCGCGGGGCGGCGTCCATCCGTCGCGCGCGGGTCCGTTCTGGACCATGCGTGTGTCGGCGCTGAGCACGTAGCCGTTCAGATACTGGGCGCCAGCGTTGCCGAAATATTTGCCGTACTTCAACGCGGCGTCGTGCACCTTGATCAGAGCGTCCTGATAACGCGGGTCGTTCTGCGGCCACCCCGAGAAGCTCGAGAGATCGTTGTTCCCGATCAGCACCACGTCGACGCCGTGCGTCGCTGCGATTTCCTCGGCGTTCGCCACGCCTTCGAGCGTCTCGATCATGACGACGACGAGCATGTTGTCATTTACGGTGGCGCGGTAGTTCAGTCCCGGCCATACCTGTCCGAACGACCCGCCCCCCGAGCTGCGCCGGCCGACCGGTGGGTACCGTGAGAATCGCGCTGCGTCGCGCGCTTCGAGCGCGTCGTCCACCGTCGGGACGATGACGCCAATCGCGCCGAGGTCCGTGACCTTCTGAATTGTCGACTCGAGCGCGTCGGACGTCCGGATCATCGGCGCCGCGCCATCGGCGCCGGGACAGGTCAGCAGCATTCGCCGTATCTCGTCATACGACATCGTGCTGTGCTGCATTTCGAACCAGATGTAATCGAAGTGCTTGCGCAGCTCGCAGTACAGCTCGGGGTTGTAGCTCGACATCGTGTAGCTGGTGATCTGCTTGTCCTGGAACAGCAGTTCTTTGGCCTTGTTGTAGAACGGCCGCGGCGTCGCCGGGTTGATGGAGGCCTTCACCTGCCAGCCCCACCCGCGCTCGTCGGGTTTCGCCGGCGTGAGCGTCCCGCCAATTGGTGCGCGGTTGGCCGTGCCGGCGGGGGCTCCTCCCGCTCGCCCGCCACCCTGCCGGCCACCGCCGCCCTGCCCGGGCGTCCCTGCTGGCGCCGCCGGGTTCTGGTCCGCCTGGATTGCCATAACGAAGCTGGCCGTCAGGCAGGCAACCAGAAACATATTGTGGACTCTCATGAACACCTCGCGGCGCGAATCATCGCACGCTGCTGTGTTAGTGCGCAACGCATTGTGCACAATACGCAAAGGCAGATAGAATCGCCGCAGATCCCATGCAGATCAATCCGAAGAAATGCGTCGCCTGCGGCAACTGTACCTACGTCTGCCCGATGGGGGCGATCTATATCGACCCCGTGTTGAAGCGCGCCACCATCGACCGCGACGAATGCGTGGAGTGCTACACCTGCTTCAACGGCCTCAGCCAGGAGCACCTCAATCCGACGCTGGTGCGCACGGTGCGGAAGATGTTTGCCGCGA
>JAICQE010000204.1 GCA_025938035.1 Vicinamibacteria bacterium | reverse complement strand
TCTGCGCCGGCATCGCGGTGTTCCCCAAGGACGGCAACACCTTCGAAGCGCTCTTCGCCGCTGCCGACGCCCGGATGTATCGCGGCAAGTTCGCGCGCGCCCGCCGCCTCGGCTGACCCCGGCTCCCCAGCTACCCAGGCAACCCAGCTACCCAGGCAACCCAAACTACGGCACCGTCACCGTGCTCGACGTCTGCGTGTCGGTGCCTCGCGCCCAGCCGGACTTCGACACCGAATCGACCGCGCAGGTGAACGAGCTGCCGCTCGGAGCGCTGGCCGAATTCGAGTAATCGACTGCCTTGCCGTCGGACCCCGTTGCGACCGCGAACGTGTCCGTTGCCAGGCCTGTCCAATGACCGGCGACGGAGGCGCCCGGCACCGGAATGCCGGACGCGTCGTAGATGAACACGTCGCAGCGGCCTTGAGCGCGCGATCCGCCCTTCTTGATCAGCACCGCGTCGACGCGTTCGACGTGCAGCCGCTGCGACGAGCCATTCTGCACGTTGACCGTAACCACCGCGCTGGACTGCTGCCCAGCGGTGTCCGTCGCGTCGACCACGATCTGATGCGAGCCATCGGTCAGGAGCATGGTGTTGAGCGCCGCCTCCCACCGTCCGCCCTGCGGGGTTCCGCTGGCCAGCGCCATCGTGATCGGGGCACCGCCGTCCACTCGATACGCCGCGGCGGTTACACCTTCGAGGTCGCTGATGATGGCCGCCACAGTCACGCTGCCGAATACGGCGGCTCCATTTGCCGGCGCGGCAACCGAAACCTGCGGCGCCACATCGCCGGGCGGCTGCACGACGCCGCCCGACGAGAGAGAGAGCTCCGTCAGCGCGCGCAGGAACATCGCCTGCTGGTTGATGGTCGGCTCGCTGTAAAACCAGTCGCCGGTGTCGGTGTAATCGGGCCGCCGGTTGCCGTTGCGATCGGTTGCGCCAGGAACAACAACGCCCTCGATCGGATGGTTCGCCGTCGCGCGCCAGTGCGGCACGCGGGTGTATTCCGTCACCGCCTGGCTGGAGAGCCACGATTCACCGAACGGGTTCCGCCCGAAGATCCACGCCAGCTGATCGACCGCGTAGTCGTAGTACTGCCGCTCGCCGGTCCGGCGATATACCCAGAGGGCGTCGTTGGCGCTGGACGCGGAGTTGTCGTTCTGACCGAAGTCGCCGTAGATCCATTCGTCGTTGAAGCGGTAGGCGTTTCGGCGCTGCGCGTGAATGGCGGCGTCCCATCGCGCTTTCATCTGGGCGACGATGCGCGCCCGGTCGGCCTCGCTGGCAAAGTCGTAGTAACGCATCAGCGCAAACGACGTCTGAAAGTTCCAGCCGCTCGGATGGGCCCAGTCGCCCGCATCGAGGTGCGCCCGCACGCGCGCCGATGCATAGGCGAGATACTTGGAGGCCGGCGTCTGTCCGGCCGCGATCTCCGCGCGGTGCAACTCCAGTGCGCCCAGCGTCAGCCCGATCTCGACGTCGCCAAAGTAGAGCCCTCCGCCATACACCTTCGGCTTGACCCGCGATTGATTTGCAAACGCCCAATCCCACGCGATCCGTGCGGCGTTCAGATACCTCGTGTCGTTGAACAGCCGCGAGCCGACAGCCCAGGCGTAGACCGGCTTGGCGGTGATGTCCGCATACCTGTCGGTGTCGAGCGGCCGGTCATCGGACGTCCCCGGCACGTTGTCCGTTTCGCGATCCGGACGCCCGTCGAACGCGGCGCTGTACCCATTGAACACGCGCTCGAAGACGGAGCCATCTGTATGCTGCATCTTCAGCATCCAGTCGAGCGCCGTGGGAACGACATCTCGAACGTCCCCGACGCCGTTGTGATCGTCGTCAACAGCCGACAAGTAGGCGTCGTGCTCCTCGAGCGTCAGCAGCAGCACGTAGGCGGCCCATGGCGTATTGCCCATGTACTTGTTGTAGTCGCCGGCGTCGGACCAGCCGCCCGAGACGTCGAGGCGTCCGTTCGGAAGAGCGAGGTAGTCCTGCTGAATCAGCGCGTTATCACCGCCGCCCTTGTCCTTGCGCGTCGCCTGCCGTGCGTCGTCCAGGTGATCCGCGGCGTGACCGCCGAATGCGCCGTCGAGCGACGCCCAGCTATAGGGAGCGCCGGTCATCTGCACGCGAAAGAACTCGAGCGGCCGCAGCCGCGCAACGTCGTAGACGTCAGCGGCGATCACAAATGGCAGCGAGAACATCCCGTTGCTTTCGACGCGATAGCGGCCGGGTCGGATATCGGCTCCGGTGAAATCGATCAAGTAGGTGTCGCCAACGGCGTCGTTGCCGGTCCATCCACCCGGATAGAACGTCACCCGCGCGGCATCGCCGGAAAAAGCCTCGAGGTTGTTCTCGTCGAGTATCCGGAACGAACGCGTCACCTGAGTGCCCGCGGGCACCGCGAGCACCGCACTCATCGGATCGCCCGGCGCGTATCCGAGCTGCGACGTGAACACGGCACCGGCCGCGCGCGGACCGCTCTGCGCGATCAGCAGACAGACGGCGAGAAGGAGAAGTCTTTTCATGAGATTTTGGTGAACTCGGTGAGCTCGGGCTGGCGCGCGAGCAGAATCAGTGCCAGCCCGGCAATTGGTGAGTCAGGGCTTCTGGCCGCAATCTCACTGGATCGAAAGAGCCACCGCGCCAATGTCACTCACCGAGCGGACATTGGTCTCGCGCTAGGCTTAAAGGCCGACCTGGAGGGGCACTGTCTTAGTTTGAAGGTTTCCGATTGGCGTGCGAGGCAAAACCTCCAGATGAGGATGTCGATGCGTCGATTCACGCGCTTGACGAACGGACATTCAAAGAAGGTAGAGAACCACGAGCACGCGCTGGCGTTGCATTACGTCCAACTACAACTTCGCGCGTCCGCAGAAGGCGCTTGGCGGTACGCCAGCGATGGCTGCTGGTCTTGCAGATCGCCCGTGGTCGATTGAGGAAATCATCGGCCTGTTGGACGTGGCTGAAAAAAAAGCGGCGTAGCTGATGCCTTTCGCCTAAAGCACTTGCGCGTCCCGTCATGCTTCGGTTCAGCCGCCGACTGCGCGAACTGCGGAAAGCGGCTGGCATTAGTCAGAAGGAGCTCGGGCGCCGCGCGTATGTGACCGAGGATTTCGTGGGACGAATGGAGCTCGCCAAGCAGTTTCCATCACTGGAAACGATGGCGCTGCTGGCGCTGGCGTTGGATTGTGACGTATTGGATTTGCTGGTGCCGGAGAGTTAGATCGAGCTGCTCACAATAGACACGCGCACACGACCTACCACCACCATTTACCGTTTCCGCGAAAGAACCAAATACGACCCAGTTCCACGTGAACCGAGAGCGTGTAAAAGAGGCACCCAACAAACCCGATCGTGGCGAGCCACCGTAGCGGCGTGAAGTCAAGGTAGCCCGCCAGGTATGCCAAACCAGCGAACGCAAAGCCAGCCAAAGTTCCCCAGAGCGCGCGTCGAACGGCATTCGTGTGCTGCTGCTCTCGTGTCAGGCTCACGGCTTCTTCGCTATCCCCGCTATCCATTTTAGAGGGTGGATTTACTCGGTGCGATAGGCTTCGGGCAAATCTTGCTACATTTGTGAAAGTGCCGAGCCAGGGGGGCAAACTGAGACAGTGCCCCTGGAGGTCGGCCTCCATCCTCGCCTGTATGCCGCATGAAATGCCCGACTGGCTCGAACCGATGGCCGCGACGCTCACCGAGGAGCGGTTCACCGGCAGCGACTGGCTGTTCGAGCGAAAGTTCGATGGCGTCCGGCTGATCGCCTACAAGCGCGGCGGCGACGTCCGGTTGTATTCGCGCAACCGCCTTCCGCAGAACCTGCCGTCTGTTGCCGCGGCGATCGCACGCCTTCCGGTGGACGAAATCATCCTCGATGGCGAAATCACGTGGGACGCGCCCTCGGCTGACGGCTACGGCGAGGCAGGTCCGCACAGTGGCTATCACGTCTTCGACATCCTCTGGCTGAACGGCCACAACGTCACGTCGCTGCCGCTCGAAGATCGGCGAGCGCTGCTGCGGGAACTGCCGCTCACCGCCCCGATGCGCCGCGTCGAGCCGCTCGACGACGCGGAGCCATGGGACCGCGCGCGGCGCGAAGGCTGGGAGGGCGTGGTTGCCAAGCGGCGCGGCTCGCCCTACGAGCACCGGCGGTCGAAGCACTGGCTGAAGATGAAGTGCGAGCTCTCGCAGGAGCTCGTCGTCGGCGGCTTCACCGATCCACAGGGCGCCCGCGTCGGCCTCGGCGCGCTGCTCGTCGGCTACTACGAGGGCGCGGACCTGGTGTTCGCGGGAAAGATCGGCACCGGCTTCGATACGAAACTGCTCCTCGATCTGCGCGCGCGGCTTGACGCGCTCGAGGTTTCACAGCCGCCGTTCACGAAGGCCATCGGTCTCCCGCGGCTGCGGGCGCACTGGGTCCGCCCCGAGATCGTCGTACAGGTCGGCTTCATCGAATGGACGGGGAACGACAAGCTGCGCCACCCGCGTCTGCTCGGCGTCCGCTTCGATAAGAACGCGCAAGAGATTGTCCGCGAATATCCGGCTCGAGCCGGACTCCACATAAGCAGGGAGCGGCCGTGATCACGATCACGCATCCGGACAAGGTGCTGTTCCCTGAGGACGGCATCACGAAGGGCGATCTCGCCGCTTACTACGAGAAGATCGGCCCCATCATCGTGCCGCAGCTGCGCGGACGGCCGTTGACGATGGAGCGATATCCGCAGGGCATCGGCGCGAAGGGTTTCTGGCAGAAGGATGTGTCGAAGGGATTCCCGTCCTGGCTGCAGCGGGTCGAGGTTCCGAAGAAGGACGGCGTCGTCCATCACCCCGTCGTCACCGACCAACAGTCGTTGATGTGGGTGACGAACCAGAACACGATCACGCATCATGTCTGGGTCTCGCGCCTTCCGGACCTGCACTATCCGGACATCTGCGTGTTCGACCTCGATCCGTCGAAGGACGATGTGAAGTCGGTGCGCGCGGCGGCCGTCGGCCTGCGCGATCTGCTCGACACGCTCGGCCTGCCCTCATGGATCAAGACGACGGGCGGCAAGGGTTTCCACATCGTGGTGCCGATCGACGGCAAAACGCCGATGGGCACGGTGGTGCGATTCGCCAATGCGGTTGGGACGTTCTTCGTCAGCCTCGCGCCCGATCAACTGACGCAGGAGTTCAGCAAGGTGGACCGTCGCGGCCGGATTTACGTTGATACCGGCAGAAACGGCTACAGCGCTACCTTTGCCGCTGCTTACACAGTGCGGGCGAAAGCAGGGGCGCCGGTGTCGGCGCCGTGCACATGGGAAGAGGTCGAGCGAGGTGAGGTTGGTCCCGCCACCTTCACGCTGCGCAACATGCCGAAGCGCGTGGCGAAGGTTGGCGACCTCTGGGCCGACATGCGCAAACGCGGTCGATCACTGAAGCAGCCGATGGAGAAACTGAAGCGGCTCCTGCCGCAATAGAGGCCTGGGGAACCGTTCACCGCAATCCAGACATGCTTCCGATCACCGCCGCGACGACCGCGGTGAAACCGGTGAGGGTGACGCCGAGCATCCACATCACCAGGCGTTCCACCCGGTCGAACCGCCGATCGACGTGCTCGAACCGTTGATCGACATCGCGCCGGAGCTCCTCGAACCGTTGATCGACATCGCGCCGGAGTTCGCGAATCGCGTCCACGGTGCTTCCTCGGACATCGGCCATGAAGACTGCCTGTTCCTGGATACGCCCTTCCAGTGTCGCCAACCGCTCTTCGACGCTCGGCACTGAACCTCCTGTCCGGGCGTCTACGGCCCGATTCTACATCGTCACGTTGCAGCGCCTGTGCCGAGATGAAAACCTTGGTAAACACGCGTACGGCTCGCGCAAGATCGCAATTGCTGCGATCTCATCGATGTCGCGGCGAAGCAGATTACGCAACCCGCCATCACAGCGCGCGCAGCACCTGCTTCGCGGCGCGGCGGCCGCTCGAGATCGCGCCGTCCACGGTGCCGGTGCCGCCCTCGGTCTCTGCCGCTTCCCCGGCAAAGAAGAGCGTGCGGCGAAGCGGCCGCGCCAGCGCCGCCGTCGCGCCGGTCCCACCGACTGCCACGTAGCTGTAAGCGCCGCGGGCGAAGGGATCGTGCTCCCAATCATGCGTCCAGAAGCCTTCAACGAGCGCTCGCAGCCGCTGCCGCGACATCCGCAGCTGCCGCGCCAGCGACGTCACGGCACGCGACTCGAGCTGGTTCAGCGGCAACTGCGATAGCCGGCGCGCACCTGGTCCGCCACACCATCCCACGATGATCGGTGTGCGCATCGGATAGTTGGTCCACCAGGTCGGGAAGTCGGAGTCGCGTGAATGAAGGAAGCTGAGGTCGTCGTACTCCGAAGCCCAGAAACGTTCGCGCAACCGGAACACGACGCGGACGACGGATCCGACCGCCAGCTGGTTCAACGCCCGTTGCTTTTCATCCAGCGCCGGGATGAACTCGATTGCGCCGACGTCATCCGATGAGGCTTTGAGGACGCCAAGCGGCACGGCAATGACCGCTGCACGCGCATCAATAGCGAAGCGCGGCCGCCGGTCGGGATGCTGCACGTGCACTTCCACGTTCCCGGGCTGCCAGCGCACCCGTGTCACAACCGCACCGAGGCGGATTCGCGCGGCGAGGGGCGCGGCCAGCCACTCGACGACGCAATCGTAACCGTCGATCACGCGGCCCAGCCGTCGCTCCTCGACATCGTCGGCAGGCCAGCCGCCATCGGCCAGCGCGTGCACGCTTGCGACACGCGGATCCGCGGCGTGAAACCCTTCGACCCATTGCAGCGCGAGGCGTCGCGCGCCCGCGAGCCGCCGGCCGCCGGGACGCGCATCGAGAAACTCGCGAAAGCTGCGCTCGCTCAGGGCAGGCCCTTTCGACTCGCTTTGCTCGCTCAGGGCAGGCAAGCGGCGCATCACGCGATCGAGCTGCTCCCAGAAATCGGCGAGCGGCCGAAGCGAGCGGCCGGTCGCCGCGTA
>JAICQE010000197.1 GCA_025938035.1 Vicinamibacteria bacterium | reverse complement strand
GGCGCGGTGACACCGGGGCCCGCGCCGTTCGGTCCGGCATTGAGGCGGACCGTCCACGCCAGCGTGAGGTTCTTCACGTTCGACGTATTGATCTGTCTGAGGGCGCTGTAGCGGCGGCCGGTGTAGTCGCCCGAATACGACGGCCATCCGTCCGAGAGCGGCTTCAGGATCGTCGCGGGATCCAGGCCGGTCTGCTGGCCGGACAGCGTCGCCGACATCGCAGCGACTGCCAGCAAACGGTAGAGGCCGACCTTCGGGGCGGCCTTTCGTCGCGAGGTTCGGCGATTCATTTCAAGGTCACCAGATACGCCGTGACGTTGTGGATGTCGGTGTCTTTGTATTCCTTGAGCAATTCACGATGCGCCTGCAGGGGGTCCGTGACGGCAACGCGCGGGTTACCGTTGACGATCCTCCATGACTGGCGCGTCCCGTTGTCCAGCCGGATCGCCACGGAGAAATCATCGAGCCGCTCGATCTCGCCTTCGACCTTGTCACCGTTGGCCAGGGTGACCGTCGCCCGCGGCGGTTTCGCATTCGGCGCCGCCGGTCCTCCGCGCCCGCCCCCGGTGCCAGGCATCAACCACCACTGCTGCAGCGTTCGCGGATTCTCGATTCGCGTTGCCAGGCCGCGAAGATCGCCCGCGGCGGAATGGCAGGACGCGCAGCGCGCCTTGAAGTATTCCTCGCCGGCTGCTGCGTTGCCGACGACGATCGACTGCGGCCTGTTTCGCGCTTCGTCGTAACCATTCACACGGAAGCTGTGGAGAAAAGTGGCGATGTCACCGATCTGCGCCGGCGTGAGCGCGAACGGCGGCATGCCGCGGTCCTGCCGTCCGTTGCGGATGATGGGCCCGATCAGCTCTCCGTTCTGATCGTCGAGCACGACGCCGGAGCGGAGCAGGCTCGGTCCGCCATCACCGCCGCGGATATCGGCTCCGTGGCAGAACGCGCAGTAGGTTCCGTAGACGGCCTTGCCGCGCTCGAGCGCAGCAGGGTCCGCCGGAGGACGCGCCGGATACGCGCCGATCCCGGCGCCGCCGATCCGTCCCGGCGCCGGACCGCCGCCGCGGCCCTGCGGCGGCTGCTGTGCGCGGACGACCGCCGCGACGAACATGATCAGGAGAGCGCACGAAATGAACGTGCGAATCACGGTGCACCTCTTAGAAGGCCCTCATTCTTACACGAAGGAATCGGTATACTGACCACCTTATGAGCACGCTTTCATCTCTTGCCGCGCGAATGCTGTCGGTCGTCGTGGCATTCGGAGTCTTTGCCGCGCTCGCCGGCGTCGATGGTCTGGCACAGCAGGCGCCCGGCGCGGCTGGGGGGCAGGGCGCGGCCGCGGGACAGGGTGGCGGTCAGCGTGGCGGTGGCGCTGCAGCGCCAGGACAACCAGCGCGCGGCGGCGGTGGTGGCGGCGGACGCGGCGTGGCGCTTGGCGATGGGCCGTGGGAATACGGCAACGGGCCCAACCGCTATCGCGTGGTCGTCGTCACGAAGAACGTCGTTCGTCCGTGGGGCATCGCGTTTCTTCCGAACGGCGATCTCCTGGTCACCGAGCGCAACTCCCTGACGGCCGGCGAGCCAGGCCGCCTGCGCGTCATTCGCAACGGCGTGCTCGACCCGACACCGCTCGGCCCGCTGCCGGACATGCTGGCCGAGGGACTCGGCGGCATGATGGATGTCTCGCTGCACCCGCAGTTCGCGCAGAACCGTCTCATCTACTTCACGTACTCGAAGCGTAACCCTGACCGGACGCTGTGTTTGCCCGAAGCCGAGCGCCAGGCGCTCCGGGCAAAAAAGGAGGCCGTCCCCCAATGTTCGGCCACGACGGCCGTGGCCCGCGCGCGATGGGACGGCGGCTCGACGCTGACGGACGTCAGAGACATCCTCGTCACGAAAGGTTGGTACGGCGGACCAACGCCTCCCAGCGCCGACTGCGGCAGGGGCGGCGGGGCCAATGACGACAACGCGCGGATATCGAAAGGTTGTTCGGTCGGCCCGGCGACCGGCAGCTACGGTTCACGCCTCGCGTGGGACAAGGCCGGTCTGTTGTATGTCACGACGGGCGATCGGAACGGTCCGATGATGTCGCAGGATCCGCAGAATCACAACGGCAAGATCCTTCGCATCCGCGACGACGGCAGCGTCCCGCCGGACAACCCGTTCGTCGGCAACGCGAAGTATCTGCCTGAGATTTACAGCCTCGGCCATCGCAATCCACTCGGTCTGTGGTACCGCGAGAGCACCGGTGAGCTCTGGTCGACGGAAGAAGGTCCACAGGGCGGCGATGAGCTCAACCTCATCAAGGCAGGAAAGAACTACGGCTGGCCGCTCGCAGGGCTTGGACGCAACTACGACGGCTCGATCATCGGTCAGGGCTTCGGCGGGCCGAACATCGAGGACCCGCTCGTCTTCTGGGTTCCGGCGATTGCGATCTCCGGCCTGTCGATTTACGACGGCGACAAGCTCCCGTGGAAGGGACAGGCATTCGTCGGCGCGATGCGCGCCGGCACGGGTCAGTTCATCGCCCGCGTGACGTTCAACGCCAGAGGATTGCCGACCGCGCGCGACCACTCGATGCTGGCGGATCTCCGTCAGCGGATTCGCGAGGTGAAGCCCGGTCCCGATGGGTTCATCTACGCGCTGACCGACGAGAACGCCGGCGCAGTGCTGCGGATCGAGCCGGCGCCGCCAGCAGCGCCTCCGGCGAAATAACCCGCGCCGATTCCCAACCTGATCGCGCGGGACGAGCAGGGTATCGCCGGCACCGTGCAGCTGCAGCCGGCGTGGGCGCCGAATCAGCCACATCGCGGCGACGTCGCCAAGCTGATTGTCCACCGGCGGACGCGCGGGCGCGGCATTGCCCGGGCGTTGATGCACGCAATCGACCAGCAGGCACGCGACCATCGATACACGCTGCTCGTTCTCGACACGTTCAAGGGCGGCGCAGCGGAGCAGTTGTACACCTCGCTCGGCTGGGTCCGCGTCGGCGAGGTCCCGAACTTCGCCCTCAATCCCGACGGCAGCTGGTGCGATACCGTTTTCTTCTACAAGCAGCTGTCGCCGATTCTTAACCCCGAAGAGCGCGAAGGGGGCGAAGAGTGAACCCGCGTTCGGCGCACCACTACACGCGCCGCACGACCGAGAACCGAAGGCCGGCTCCGGCGCGGACTCCCCAGGCCCTGTTCTGTTGAGGTGTCGTCTTATCGACGGCTCGTTCGCCATCTCTGTTCGCATCGTTTCAATCAGAGAGGAGGCATCTGATGGTGAAACAGAAACACGGGGGCGGTGGCCACGATTCGCATGAACCCGGCGGCCACGATTCGCATGAACCCGGCGGCCACCGACCGCATCGGCCACACGACCCGCCGTACTACGACCCGGACTACAGCCATCCGCGGCATCACGACGACGAACCGCCGGCAAATCCGCGCTACCCCGATGAGCGAATCTACGGCAGCTATGCCACGAAACGGCCGCCGCGTTACGTGCCGCATCCGCTGGAACACCTCTGTTTCAAGCCGCGCCGGGAAGACTACAAGCCGCCGATCACCTGCGACGAGCCGAACGACCAGCTGTGCGTGCGCAAGGATCATCGTGCGCTGACGACGGACGAGCAGACCCGGTTTCTGAACGCGTTCACGCAGCTCAATGCGGCGGGCGTGCTCGGTCCGCTGGTCGATATCCACGCGAACGCCATTCATCAGATGCACGGCAACCCGCGCTTCCTGCCGTGGCACAGGATCTATCTGCTGCGGATGGAGGAACTGCTGATGACGGTCGACTCCACGGTCTGCATTCCGTACTGGAAATCGAGCGAGGAACAGGGTTTTCCGTCGTGGCTGCTGTCGTTCACGCCGACGGTGAACCTGATGAACGGACCACATACCGTCGTCCGGAACATCGGCGGGCCGTTTCTGCCAAACGCCGCGGCGGTCGCCGCCGCGATGGCCAACGCCACTTACAATCCCTTCGCCCAGTCGCTCGAAGGCATACACAACTCGGGGCATGTGTGGGTGGGCGGCTCGATGGGCGGCATCCTGACCGCGCCGTGCGATCCGGTGTTCTGGATGCATCACGCGGAAATCGATCGCATCTGGGCCGCGTGGCAGGCGGCCAATCCGGGTCAGAATCCCAACCTGGCTGGTGCGGCCGGGATCATGGATCCGTGGACCGAAACCGAGGCCGACACGCGGGATATCGAGGCGCTCGGCTTTACGTACGCTTGAAAAAAGCGGTTCGCGCTTGCGTCACGGCTGCACGCGTCGCACGACCGAGAACCGAAGGCCGGCTCCGGCGCGGACTCCCCAGGCGCCGATGCCCCACGACTCGAAGCCGTCGTCACCCAACATGTCACGTGTCACGCGAAGGGGTAACGTGAGGCTCACGCGGTTGGCAAGCGGAACTTCCGGAAGTTGCGCTGCCGCCTGACGCGCAGCGCCGGGTGCCACTGCGAGCGCGTTGCCCCCGCATCGACGATCGCCGGCGCGGGCAACTACGTGCAGACGAAGCGGATAGAATGGCGAGAAGAGAAACCGCGATGGCGTTCAGACGCCAGATCATCGACTTGCTGTCGCGCGAGCCGCGATCGGCATCGTCGATCGCTCGCGAGATGGGCCTGCGGCGAGGCGAGATCGAGGAGGATCTCTGCCACGCGCTGCGATCGGCCGGTGCCGCCGGCCACCGCATCGAAATCATCCCTGCCCGCTGCAAGGACTGCGGGTTCACCTTCGCAAACGATCGCCTCGTCAAGCCCGGCCGCTGTCCGGCGTGCAAGGGCTCGCGTCTCTTTGAAGCGCAGATTCGTATCGCGGATTAGTGAGGGTCCGCCTAAAGGCGGACACTACGTACTCTTTCTCAGGAACGTCACGATGGTCGTGCCGGTGTTGATGACCAGCTGCCAGCTGTTCGACCATCCGAACAGTGGTCCGCTCGCGGCCCACCGCACCACGACGGCCAGTGCGGCCGTCAGCCCCTGCTGCTGCCGACCCACTCGGTCACGCGCGCGGCGGCCACTTCGGCCGTCCCGCCGTCCCTGCGTCCTGGAACGTGCGCGGGGCCGACTCGCTGCTGAGCATTTGTCTGCTCCCGGAAAATCGTAAGCCAGCGTGGTACCATCCGCGGGCCACGAAGCGCATTCTTCGTGAGCTTCGATCTCTTCGTGCCTTCGTGTCCGGAGGATTCGGTGGCCCATCTCGACGCGGATCTCGCAGTGACCCTGGACGAGGATCGACCCGGGATGCTGGCCAAGGCGCTCGGCTGTGTCAGCGGCGCCGGCATCAACATCGACGGCTACGCCGAAATCGGCGGTGTCGTCCACGTCCTCGCACCGAACCTGCGCGGCGCCCGCGCGTGTCTCGAGACCTCCGGCTTCCGCATCGTCCAGGAACAGCAGGTGGTGCTGGTGCCCGTCCCCGACACACCTGGCGCGGCGGCGGCGGTTTTTCAGAAACTTGCCGAGGCACATATCAACATCAGGTACAGCTATCTCGCCACCGAGAATCGTCTGGTGATTGCCGCCGATCGTCCGCAGGACGTAATGAAGGCGCTGGAAGGAATTTGACTATCATTCGGCATCCGCGGAGGGATTCATGAACAAGGACGACATCACGCGACGCGACTTCGTGAACCTGACGGTGGCGGGTCTGGCCGCGGCCGCCGGTGCGACTGTTTCCGCGCAGGGGACTGTCACCGAGAGGACGGTTGACATCAAGACGCCGGACGGCACGTGCGACGCAGCGTTCGTCCATCCGGCGACCGGCGCTCATGCGGCCGTGATCATCTGGCCCGACGCGTTCGGTCTGCGTCCGGCGATGCGTAACATGGCGAGGCGTCTGGCCGCGGAGTCGGGTTATTCCGTGCTCGTTCCGAACCCTTATTACCGCGTCGGCAAGGCGCCGATGTGGGAGGACGCGTCGAAGGTCGATTTCGCGGCGGAGCGCGGAAAATTGACCCCGATGATGGGCTCGATCAATGCGGCCGGAACCGTCGAGAAGGACGCGCCTGCGTTCATCGCCTGGCTCGATCAGCAGCCGCAGGTCGATCGGACGAAGAAGGTGGGCACGCAGGGCTACTGCATGGGCGGTGCGCTGGTGGTGCGGACCGCTGCGGCGGTGCCGGATCGCGTGGGTGCCGGCGCGTCCTTTCACGGCGGCGGCCTCGTGACGCCGCAGCCGAACAGCCCGCATCTGCTCGCGCCCAGAATCAAAGGGCGCATGTACTTCGGCGTCGCCATGGACGACGACACGAAGCAGCCGGATGTCAAAACGCAATTGAAGGCGGCGTTCGATGCGGCGAAAGTGCCCGCCGAAGTCGAGGTCTACGGCATGGCGCTGCACGGCTGGTGCGTGCCGGACATGCCCAACCAGCTGTACAAGAAAGACGACGCCGAACGCGCGTGGGCGAAGCTCCTGGCGCTGTACAAAGCGGCGCTCGCATGACGAGCGGTTCACGCTTCCGGGTTCCGGCTTCCCGGTTCGTGTTGAATGTTCGGTTCTGTGTTCGGCGCGACGACGTTCGATGTTCGGTTTTGTGTTCGGAGTGCGAGGTTCGAACGAGGTGATTCGATGAAGCCACGTTTCTTCGTTGCGTTCGGGTTTGTTGCTGTTGCCGGGGCGGTGCTGGTAGCGCAGGCGCCGACGCAGGCTCCATATCAACCGGCGCACCTCCAGGGGCCGCGTGATCCCGGCTACGCAGCGTTGATTGCGACGTGCAAGACGCCGCCACCGGCGGCGGCACCGCGCGGAGGCGGGGCGCCAGGCGCGCGTCCTGGCGGGGCGGGTCCCGGTGGCGGTGCGCCGCCGGCAACACCTCCTGACTACACGGTCACCGAGATCCCGGGTGTGGTCGCTGCCGGTCAGCGGTGGAAGCTCGAGTGGCAGGTGCAGGGGAACAACGCCGACGGCATCCTGACCGACACCGACGGCGCGCTGCTGCTGGCGCAGAATGACAACGGCGCGATCGTCAAGCTCGTGAACGGCAAGGTCACGACGGTCTATCGAGACCTCCACACGAGCGGTGCGCTCTCGCGCAATCCCCAAGGCGCGCTGTTCGTCGTCGAGCGCGGTCTGCGCAATACCGTTCGCCAGCTGGCGCCGCAGTACCGCGTCCACGCCAACACGTTCAACGGGGATCCGCTGGACTGCCTCGGCGGCGTCATCAACGACTTGACCGCGGACAGCAAGGGCGGCGTGTACTTC
>JAICQE010000020.1 GCA_025938035.1 Vicinamibacteria bacterium | reverse complement strand
GGTAGAGGCCGACGTTTACGTCGGCCTTTCTGTTAATTGCTCCGCGGTGAACTCCACGATTTGCGGAGGATTCATGTTGAAGTCGCTGTAACGAATCCACGTCGGCCGCACGCGGACGTAGATCAATCCCGGCCACCCGAGCCGGGTCGGTCCGTCGGGCCAGGCCGCGTAGTACACGCGTTTCAACGACTCGAGTTCCGCCCCGGCAGGTTCGTCCGCGACACCTTCGTACTGGACTGTCTGCTCGTCACCCTCGAGCGTTCCGCCGATCACCAGCGCGATGCCTTCGTTGAGGCGCAGGTTCGTCGCCTTGTGGGACGACGCGAGCGTGTCGAACACGATCTCGAACCGGTCGGTCACCGCATAGCCGACTACCGCCGCCTGCGGCGCCGTGACGGCAGACACCGACGCCTGCACGGCCAGCCGATGCCGGCGGAGAAACGCGAGCAGGCGCCCCGCGTCAACGGCCATGTGTCCACTCTTTGTTCAGAAGCAATTCCTCTATCCGGTAGGCGTGAAAGAAATCATGCAGCGCCAGATGTCTGAACATGATGAACACGGAGTAGCGGCTGTACTCGCCGTGTTCTGCGGTGCGCTGCCAGTCGGCGTCCGACAGTTGGCGGAGGCGGGTGACCAGGCGCGCGCGGTCGTCCACGTAGCGCTGCAGCGATTCCTCCAGGTCGAGCGCCATCAGCGCATCGTCCGGATCGTCGCGGCCCGGATCGTACGGCGTAATCACCGGCGCTGGCGTCGACAGCAGGTCATCCAATCGCTCGACGAACAGTCGATGCACCACCGCCAGGTGGCAGGCGTGCTCGTGCGCCGACCACTTTCCCGAGGCCGGCCGGCGTTTCAGTATGGAGGCGGGGACCTCGCGAACGAGCGGCACGACAACGGACGGCGCTCGCGCCAGCGCGTCAATGATGGCCTCGGCCGCGATCATTTCGAACGGTTTACCATCCTGCTCATGGAACGCGCAACGATACACGATCTGCAGATTCGACGGGCGGAGGCGCGCGATGCCACAGCGATAGCCGAGGCGCATCGCGATTCGATCCGAGCCCTGGGTGCGCTGTCGTATCCGGCCGGCGTCGTCGACGACTGGCAGGAGCACGTCGCTGCGGACCTCTATCTGCGCGCCATGGACAACGGCGAAGTGTTCTTCATTGCGACCGGCATCGTCGGCGGCACATCACTCGTGCTCGGCTTCGCGAGCGACTACCGCATCGAAGCGGATACCTACGGTACGTCGGTGTATGTGCGGGGCCTCGCGGCGCGCCGCGGGATCGGATCGGCCCTGCTGCGCAGGGCCGAGGAAGACGCCACGGAGCGTGGTGCGGCCCGGGTCCTCATCGACGCCTCTCTGGCCGGCGTGGAGTTTTATCGCGCGCAGGGCTACGTCGAGCTCGGGCGCGGCGCCACGAACCTGCGCTCCGGCCGGCCGATCGACTGTGTGTTCATGCGGAAGGACTTATGATTTAGGCCTTCGCATGATCGGATCACGGCTCGCGCACTACGAGATCACCTCGCACCTCGGCACCGGCGGCATGGGCGAGGTCTATCAGGCCTCCGATACGAAGCTCGGACGGACCGTCGCCATCAAGTTCCTCCCGGAAGCCTTCGGCAGCGACAGCGACCGCGTCGCGCGCTTCCAGCGTGAAGCGCGCGTCCTGGCGTCGCTGAACCATCCGAACGTCGCCGCAATCTACGGCGTGGAAGAAGTGAGCGGCCGTCATTTCCTGGTGATGGAGCTGGTGCCGGGCGAGACGCTGGAAGAGCGGATCCGCCGGGGCGCATTACCGCTCCGCGAGACGCTCATCATCGCGAAGCAGATTGCCGAAGGCCTCGAGGAAGCGCACGAAGCGGGCATCGTTCACCGCGACCTGAAGCCGGCGAACATCAAGGTCACGGCAGACGACAAGGTGAAGGTGCTCGACTTCGGCCTGGCGAAGACCGCCGAGGCGGAGTCGTCAAACGTCTCGCTCTCCATGTCGCCGACGATGGCTCCGAGCGCACTCACCGGTGCCACCTCCGGAGCGACGCAGGCCGGCATGATCATGGGGACGGCGGCATACATGTCGCCGGAACAGGCACGTGGGCGCGTCGTTGATCGGCGCACGGACATCTGGGCGTTCGGCGTCGTGCTGTTCCGGATGCTTACCGGCGGACCCATCTTCGAAGGTGAAACGGTCACCGACACGCTGGCGAAGATTCTCGAACGGGAACCGGAATGGGAGCAGTTGCCTCCGGATACGCCGCGCGCGCTGCGTCAGCTGATCCAGCGCTGTCTGACAAAAAATCCGAAGAACCGCCTGCAATCCATCGGCGATGCGCGCATCGTCATCCAGGATCTGATCGAGAAGCCGGAGGAGCCGGCGAACAGCGGGCCGGTCGCGGTCATCCGTCCGGCTGCGACGCCGCTCTGGACGCGCCTGCTGCCATGGGCGGCAGCAGTCGTATGCCTGGCGGGAGGTGTTGCCGCGTGGATGTGGCGCCCGTCGCCGGCCACCGATCGTCCGCAGCTGCAGTTCGAATATCCATTGCCTGCTGGCTACTTTCTCGCGCACGGCAACCGGCACGCCGTGGAGCTGTCTCCGGATGGACAGCGCGTGGCGTTCATCGCCGCTACCACCGGCATGCCGCCACGAATCTTTGTCAGAAGCCTCAATCGATCCGGAGATACACAGATTGCAGGAACCGAAGGTGCGGTGAACCTGACGTTTTCCCCGGACGGGGAGTGGCTCGCCTTCCAGCAGGGATCGCAGATCAAGAAGGTGGCGCTTGCCGGCGGGCCGCCGGCCGTCATCACAGAAGGCCTGACCGGTCCGGGAGCGTTCGGACCGCCGGGAATCACCTGGGGCCGGAACGGAACGATCGTCTTCGCCGTCACGCAGGGCGCCGGGTTGAGCATGGTCCCCGACACCGGAGGGAAACCCGAAGCGCTGACGACACTCGATCAGGCCGCCCACGAATCGTCGCATCGTCTCCCGCACTTTCTGCCGGACGGCGATGGTGTGCTGTTCACCGTCATTCCGTTCTCGGCCGTCGCGCCGGATTGGTCGCGTGCGCAGGTCTGGGTACAGTCGGTGAAGAGCGGTGAGCGCAAAAAGCTGCTCGACGATGCCGTCGATGCGCAATACGCGGGAGACAACACGCTGATCTTTGCCAGGAAAGGAAAGCTGCTTGCGGTCCCGTTCGATCTGGCTTCGCTGTCTGTCAGCGGCAAGGAAGTGCAGGCCGTCGACGACGTGATGCACTCGGTGTACGGGCTGGCCGGCACCAATTGGACGGGAGCGGCGCAGTTCAGCGTGGCGACGACGGGCGACCTGTTTTACGCACCTGGCTCCGTCGAGCCGCCGCTGCTGACGTCGCTCGTCTGGTTCGATCGGAAGGGCAGTCCGACGCCGGTCACCGGCATGCGCAACATGTTCCGCTTCGGCGGGCGCGTCCTCCCGGATGGCGTTCGTGTCGCGTTCAGCGAGCTGTATATCAACAAGGACATCTGGATCTTCGACACGGCTCGAGGGACGGAGGACCGCGCGACGTTCGAGGGACAGAACGCATTTCCGATCTTTGCGCCGGCCGGCTCGCATTTCGCCTTCCGGTCGGATCGTGCGGGGCCGCAGCAGATCTTTCTCAACGATGGGGTCAACCTGCGCGAAGCGAAGCGGCTGACGGAGGGGCCATTCGACGTGCCGAGCTCGTGGACGCCGGATGGGAAGGAGCTGGTCTTCACCCGGGGATTCACGTCGCTGGGCGGGAACACGGACATCTATGCGGTGTCGGTGGATCAGCCCGAGCAGGTTCGTCCGATTCTGGCGACGCCGGCCGACGAGCGGTTTCCGGAGATTTCGCCTGATGGAAAGTGGCTGGCGTACACCTCGAACGACAGCGGCCGACCCCAGATTTACGTGCAGCCGTATCCCGGCCCCGGGCCGCGGGTGACGGTGACGACCGGCGGAGCAGAGGATCCAGCGTGGTCGAAGAACAGCAACGAGCTCTTTTACCGGGCGCCCGGCGGTGCGGGAACCCCGCCGGCGTTCACGGCCGTACCGTTCACGGTGTCCGGCACGTCGTTCGTTCCGGGAAAACCTGTGGTGCTGTTCAACCAAAACATCCTTGGCGGCGGAACCACGGTACGGGCCACCTACGACGTTTCTCCCGACGGGCGCTTCCTGCTGAATCAGGCGAGCCCGGAAGCGCAGCAGGAGCGCGCGCGCAGACTGAGCCCGGTGTCGCTGCGCTTCATCCTGAACTGGAGGGACGACGTGCGCCGGCTTTTTGCTCCCCGGTAGACGGCGTGATCGTGCCCGCCGAGGCCAGCACCAGAGGATCACGACGCCGCGGCCACACGCTGGCCTATGCCGTCCTTGCCGCGCTGTTCCTGCTTTCGGTGACGGCCGCCGTACGCAACGCCTCCGACAGCCTCGATCTGCTGCGGCACGAACGTGAGTATGCCCGCGCGCCATTCCATCTCGGTGATGCCAATTGGGGCGTCGTTGCGCTCGAGCCCGAAGCCGAGAAGGCGGGCATGAAGTTCGCCGACACATTACTGGCGGTGAACGGCCGTCCTGTTGACGGCTACTTCGTGTACTACGGCACGGTACGGAAGGCGAAGCCCGGCGATCGACTGAATGTGCAGGTGAAAACGCCGGGACCGCAAAACGATCCGGTCAGAGAACTGTCGATCGAGCTGCGGCCGTTTCGCGGCACCGGCGATCCCGCGATGAGCTTTTCGGAGTACGCCGCGTTTGCCGTGCGGGTGTTCGTCCTGCCGGTCATCTGTATTGCGCTCGGCTTCTGGGTCGCGGCGGCTCGCATCGGCGATCCATCCGCCTGGCTGCTCCTCGTGCTGCTGATCAGTCTTGTCGGTGGGAACGAATCCGAGTTGACGTTCGGACAGGAGGGAACCTTTCCGGCGTTCCTTGCCGGTTTTACCGCCTTCCGCTCGGGGCTGCTGGCGCCCGCGCTCCTGCTCTTCGGCATCGTCTTCCCGGAACGGCTGCCGCTCGACAGGCGGTTCCCGTGGGTGAAGTGGATCGTTGTCGGTTATCTGGTGCTGGTCACCACGTTGTTAGGGATCAGCGTCGGCCTGTGGACGCATCACCTGGCGTGGGCGCGGCAGTACGTCTCACGCCCGATCCAGCTTCTCACCGGCGTCGAAGGCGACTTCGGCGGCTTCGTCAGTTTCGTGGCCATTGTCATCTGCGCGGGATCGCTTGGATGGAAAGCGTTCGCGGCACCGAGCCGGGACGCGCGCCGGCGTCTGATGCTGCTGTTCGCGGGAGCGGTGCCATTCGTCATGGCGCTGCTCATCGTCGTCCTCGCCGGGAGATTCGAATACACCCCTCCACCGTGGTCCTACCTGCCGCTGTTCACGATGGTGCTCGTCTTCCCGCTGACGCTCGCCTACGTCATCGTCGTCCACCGCGCGATGGATGTGCGCGTGGTCATCCGGCAGGGCCTGCAATATGTCCTCGCCCGCGGCGGGATCCGCGTCATTCAAATCGCACTTCTGGTGGGGGCCACGATCGCTGCGACCACGTTGCTGACGGCGTCCAACGCTGGAGTTCCGAGCGTCGCGATCGTGGTCGTGGGATTGGCGGCCGTTGCGGCGCTCGGCGGGCGATTCGCGGATCGGCTTCGCCGCTGGGTCGATCGCCGGTTCTTCCGGGAGGCCTACGAAGCGGACGCCATCCTCAGCGATCTTGCGGCCAAGGTGCGGACGATGGTCGAAACCCGGCCGCTCCTCGAGACGGTCGCCACGCGAATCGCCGAATCGCTCCACATACCGCGCATCGCCATTCTGCTGGATGATAAAGGCGCCCTGCAGCCGGCGTTCGCGCTCGGGTACGGAGAGCCGCCGGCGGTCGCTATCCCCTCGGGCGGCGTGACCGTGTCGCGGCTGCGCAAACAGCAGCACGCGCTGGTGCGCTTTGACGATGCGGATTCGTGGGTGCAGTTGACGACGGGGGATGAGCGGCGTGCCCTCGAGACGCTGGAGCCGGAGCTGCTGCTGCCGCTGTCGCTCAACGAGAAGATCCTCGGGATCATGAGTCTGGGGCCGAAGCAGTCGGAGGAGCCGTTCTCCAAGACGGACATTCGACTGCTCGACTCGGTGGCAGCGCAGACCGGACTTGCGCTCGAGAACGGCCGGCTGACGGCCGCTGTGGCCGCCGAGGTGGCGGCGCGCGCAAAGCAGGCGCGCGACATCGAAATCGCGCGCGACGTGCAGCAGCGCCTGCTGCCGCAGGAGTTCCCGCCGATCGGCGGCCTCGACTATGCGGGCACGTGCAGGGCGGCGCTCGGCGTCGGCGGCGACTATTACGACTTCATCCCGCTGTCCAGGACACTGCTGGGGATCGCGATCGGAGACGTGTCCGGCAAGGGGATTCCCGCTGCGCTGCTGATGGCGTCGCTGCGGGCGTATTTGCGAGGTGCCCAGACCATTCATCACCAGGCCGATCTGACGGAGGTGATGCGGAACCTGAACATGCTGGTGTACGAGAGCTCCGCCGCGAATCGCTACGCCACGTTCTTCTACGGCGAGCTCGACCTGACAACGCGGGTGCTGACCTACGTGAACGCCGGTCACAATCCGCCGATGTTGTTCCGCCGGGGGGCCATCGATGCGCAGGTTGACCGGCTCGACACAGGCGGACCCGTGATCGGCCTGATCGAGGACTGCACCTATCAGCAGGGCACCGTCACGCTTACGGCCGGCGACGTCCTGGTCGCCTACACCGACGGTATCAGCGAGGCGATGAACGCCGCCAACGAAGAGTGGGGTGAAGATCGCATGATGGCCGCGGTCGGCCCGGCGCGTGCGGCGCCCGCGGGCACGCTGATCGAAAAGTTGATGAATGCGGCCGACGCGTTCGTCGCCGGTGCGCCACAGCACGACGACATGACCCTTCTCGTCGTCCGCGCCGTGTAGCGACGCAGTGTCCGCCTTGAGGCGGACCGGCCGTTCATCAGAACGCGAGCGGCATTGTCACGCCCATCGTGAAGCTCTGGCCCGGCCCGCTCAGTCCCACCGTCACGGACGGCTCGATATAGAGTCCTCCCGTCAGCGCGGACGTCAGCGCGAACCGCAGGCTGAACGACTCCGATTGACCTGATGGAATGTTCTCGAACACCCGGGCCCGAGTGAACACTCCCGCTGCGGCGGTGCTGATGGCGATCGTGTCGTTGAGCGCCAGCCCGTAGCCGAGCGACACGGCGAACGAGTGTCTCGACGGCAGACGCCCGCCGTCGGGCAGATTCCGGCGGAGTCCGTGCCCATAGCTCGCACCGGCGAACAACACGACAGGGTCGATGCTCTTCACGAACGACACGCCTCCGCCCAGCGCGTAGCCGCGGTCGTCGTCGGTCGGGATCACCGCATCGACGGAGGCGATGATGTCCGGCCGCCCCGCCGCCTCGCGCAGCAGCGTCCGCCGGACGCCCACAGTGAGATCGCCTACCAGGTTCCGCCCATCTGCCGCGAGGTCCGCGGCGGCAGCCGTCACAATCCTCGTCTCGAGGTGATGAAAAGACCCACCCGCGTAAAGTTCCGTCTCGTTCCACAGCCCGACGCGTCCAACGAGCACCGTGGTCAGGATTGACACTTCCTGGGTCGCCAGCTGCAGAGCACCACCGGCGAGTGCCAGCTGAAGTGTGTCGCTGCGCGAATAGAACTGCCCAACGTCGAAGACGACATCGCCTGCACCGAGCAGCACCCGCTGGCCGCGCAGGAAGATGTCGTCCGCATCACGCTCTTCCGGCGCTTCGCCGATCGGCTTCTCCTGTTCCTGAGCGAACGCAGGCGCCGTACAGAACAGGAGGCAGACTATCGCGATCAGCGGCTTGGACATCGATTATCTGGAGGGTTGCGGCGGCCGCAGCGCGCCGCCGATGGCCAGCAGCTCGCGCACGGCGATGATCTCCGGGCGGCCGGCGGGCGCGACGGCGGCGAGCGCCGTCGGCACGTTGCCGGGCGCACCGGATTTCGGTTCGATCGCGAAGATGATCCCTCTGCGGTCGTCCTGCAGCCACGAATCGAGGAAGGCGTGCACCGGCATGCGGATGTTTCCGCGTGACGGGTCAGCCAGGTAGACGCGGTCGCCGCGGATTCCGCGCAGCACCGCGAAATGCTTGTAGCCGCGCGGCTCGATGAACACGATGACCGGGCCGGCGAGCATCGGCAGCTCTCCAGGCTCCAACCTGAAACCCTCGGCTTCATAGCCGCGTGTCCGGGCGACGCGCTGCAGATCGAGCAGCGAGAAGCCGGTGCGCTCTGCCGTACGCTTGTCGTCGTCCGAGAGGCCCGTGAAGAGATCGACGAGTATCTGGCGCTCGGTCACCTCGTCGCCGAAGCCGTAGCGGAGCATCGTGGCTAGCGCCGCCGCGCCACAGGAGAAGTCGAAGCGCTGCTTGACGACGCCCGCATCGCGCAGGTCTTTCATCGACCGCATCGGTCGATCAGCACGCAGGCCGCTTGCACCGATGGTGATCTGCGCGGACAGACCAGTGGCTGTCAGGGCGATGGCGCCCCAGACGAGCAGGAAAGGATAGAGGCGGTGCACGAGACGTAACTGCGACGGGCGTCGAGACGCCCGCCGCACGCCTTAGATACGCGTTTGCGTTACGACCCGGCCGGGCACTGAAGCGTTACTGGTGTCCCTGGGGGGCCCGTTGGAATGAAAATCGATCCATTTCCGTGTGCCACACAGAGACCCTTGTACGAGGGCGCTACTGCATGGCCGTCAGTGCCGCCCCACTCGTTCGACCAATTGTTTTCGGTCTTGATGTCCCCCGCAAGGTGCAGCTTGCCGTTGCTGATTGTGACGAAGTGCACGTGCTGACCCTTGACCGTCTTGAGTTCATTCGACGACATGGGCGCGGCCTTCACGCCTTTCAACGCGGTGAACTTCGCCGTTGAGACTTTCTGATCCTTCACCGCAGTTTCGTTGTCCGAGGCGGACAGCATGGCCGGCGCAACAGCCAGCGCCAGCGCGACCAACCCCGCTGAATACCATCCTTTGGTGCGCATCAAACCGATACCCTCTCTTCCCCGCAGCCGACGATTGTTTCCGGCGCTTCATGGGGGCGTCAAGGGCCATAAGTGCCAGTTGTGACCCGGGTCAACCCTATGGGCAGGCCTGTGGCGCGAAACCTGCGGGTTCGCGAGGCGAGCCGCCTGCGCCAAGGCTTCGGCGAGCTCGCCCCACGAAGTCCGCCGCTCACCTCAGATTGTGGCAGTTGGCGTGAGCCGGGAAGTTCATATTTGGAACAGGCAACGGACTCAGTACGAGGTCGACGCCTGGCCCGGCGCCGTCCTCAATCGTCAGATCGAACCCTGCAGATCTGAACTTCGAGTTGGGAACCGAGACATCGAAATGGATGATCATCGTGTCATCCGCGGGAGAGGGGTTGTCGATGAACTCGGTCGACGCGATGAACCCTGTCGCCATGAGCGCTCGTGTGAACGCCGGCGATGTCGGATCGGACTGGCCGGGCGGTTCCACATCCTCGCCGCCGGCTCGGCACAGAGCAGCGATGATTTCGTGGATGAACGCGTCCGCGGATCGAGGCGTGGCGAGCACCGCGAGGCCGGCCGCCAGGCCGATTCCCAACACGGTGCGAAAGCACCAAGTACGCATGAGTGGACCTCCTCGCGTGGTTGCCCCCGCCCCGCGCGCTGGTGATACGTCTACATTGCCTTAACTCCCCGCGACCCTGGATTCTTCCCGCCGGCCCTTCGCGGGTCAAGGATCAATAGTGTCAGTGAAGAAATAACAGCGGTCGTGCGTCCAACGGGCAGGAGCACGCCCGTGAAGCTGAGCATTCTGATCACCTCCGTTCTGTCCGTCATCACCATCGGTGTCTGGGCCAGCCCTGAGCGAGCGACAGCGAGTCGAAGGGCGGCCCCGAGCGGCCCGTCGGGCCTGGTCGTCCACGAGTGGGGGACGTTCCTGGCCATGAACGGCTCCGACGGCGTGTCGCTCGACGGCATGTACCACGAGGAGCATGCGCTGCCGTCGTTCGTCCACGCCCGGAGCACGGATCAGCTTCGCCTCCCGATGTCCCGCATCAAGAGCGAAACGCCGGTGATCTACTTCTACACGCCGCAGGTGCAGCGTGTGCAGGTCGAGGTCGGGTTCCCGACCGGTCTGTGGACCCAGTGGTACCCGCAGGCCGTGGCGGTTGCACCCGGGCTCGTCCAGACAGGCTCGCCGCCGCGTACTCGTAACGGCCGCATTTCGTGGGACGTGATGGTCCGGCCGGCGAACCTGAAGCACAACGAGCCGCCGGCCACGGGCAGCGCCACACTGTGGAACTACGCACGCGACGTCGATGCCGCGTACGTGGTCGGGTCGAATCAGACGCGGCCGCGTCCGGCGGAGCAATGGGAGCGGTTCATCTTCTATCGGGGCCTGGGCGAGGTGCCGCTGCCGATTCAGGTGCGTCTGGGCGAGGGACGCATCACCGCATCGACGTCCGAGGGCGAGGGGCTGCAGCACCTGTTCATCCTGAACGTTCAAGACGGTCGCGGCGCCTATTCCTACGCTCCGGCTCTGACACAGGACGGCTCGCTCGAGAAAGCCGTGCCGTCGATGACCGGCTCCCTGCCGCTCGATCGGTTCGTCGATACGATCTCCGCCGACGTCGAGAGCCGCCTGGTTGCCAGCGGCCTGTACAGGAAAGAGGCGCAGGCGATGGTCAACACGTGGAAGAGCAGCTACTTCAAGACGGACGGCGTCCGCGTGCTCTTCGTCCTGCCGCAGTCGTGGACCGATCGCTTCATCCCGATGCGCGTGACTCCGGCGCCGGAGCAGCTCGTGCGCGTCATGGTCGGCCGGGTGGAGCTGCTCGACGCCGCGCGCGAGCGGCGCGCAGAGACGGCGATCCGGGACCTCGCGTCGCCGAGCGCAGACGTGAGAGACCGTGCCTTTGCGCGGCTGCGCGCCGAGGGACGGTACGTGGAGCCGATCGTCCGCCGGGCCGCGCGCAGGTCGTCCGACGAACAGGTTCGAACGCTCAGCCGTCGTCTCCTGCTGTCTGATTTCGTCACCGAGCTCCGGTCAGCGCTCACCGACGCGCAAACCGGCGAGCGGGTCAGCACCGAACCTGTCTATCTGCGGGCACAGCTGGCCAGCCTTCTCCGCGAGGTGGGTCTGACCATGGAAGCAAAGCAGCACGGGCAGGCGGCGCTTGCGGAGCTCGCACAAATGCCGCAGCCGACGATGCAGGACCACTGGTCGCGTCAGATGTTCCGGGCGCTCGCATGGGCGCACGAGGGCGCAGGCAACGATGCCGAGGCGCTCGAGTGGTACGGGAGGTTCGTGGAGTTCGGCAGCCAGGTGGCGGGTGCCTGGCGCGGATGCGCGGTGAGCTGTCACCAGACCATGGGTCCTCGCGATCCATCGTTCTTCCATGACTGGTACGCGGGCCGCAAGTATGGCGAGCTGGCCGTGCAAACGGGGGAGGCGCTGAAGCTGATCGCGGCGCACGAGCGGGTGCTCAGCGCGACGCCCCGACACCTGGCGTCGCAGCTGAGCCTGGCCTATCTCTACGAATCAGTTGGTCACAACGACCGGGCGAAAGAGACTTGGCTATCCCTTGCCCGATAGCTCCAGATACGCCGCTTCGAGCGCGACGGGGGTTCCTTCGTAGCGCTCGAAGCCGGGAATCGCCATCGTCCCCTTGACGATCTCGTCCTGCGATTTTCCGGCCGCGATCTGTTTCTTCGCGAAGTCGACCAGCGCGCTGAGGTAGTCGCGCAGTTCGAGCACGTCCTTGCTGGATCCCGTCACGCGCTCCCCGACCTTCGAGTGGCCGAAGATGTAGACCGTGTCGCCGCCGTGATCCTTGACGATCCGCTCCAGCACCGGGATCCAGTTCGGGACCGACGCCCCGGCCGGCCGGTCGGCGCGCGGGTTGCGCTGGAACGACATGAGGTCGCCGAGGTGCACGATGTTCGCGTTCTCGAACGTGATCGCGATGTCGCCGCTGGTGTGCGCGGGGCCGTAATAGCGCGCCGACACGGTTTCCTTCCCGACCGACGCCTTCCAGTCCTTGTCGAACGTCGTGTCCGCATAGGCCTGGTTGGCCTCGCTCTTCTGCGTGGCCGCCTGCTTCTTCTGCAGTCCCGGCACGTTGGCGTGCGCGACGATCTTGGCCACGTTGGGCTGCATGGCCTTGTTGCCGCCGGTGTGATCGGGATGGTGGTGGGAATGGATCAGGAAGTCGATCTTCCGCGTCGTCTGCGGCTGCATCCCCTTGAGGAACAGCGGCGCGGTGTCGGCGAACTGGCTGTCGACGACAACGAACGCATCGCCCGTCAGGAGATAGCCGATGGTTCCGCCGCGCGCGGTGAAGACGCCGACGTTGCGGCGCACGTCCTTGAACTCAGGAACGGTCGGGGCCTGTGCCGGCGCCTGCGCGAAAAGCGATCGCGGGCTCAGCGCACCCGCGAATCCCAATGAGGACAATACGACGAACTCACGGCGGTTCAAATTCATTGCTCTCTCCTGACGTCTGATCCCTGATCCCTGATCCCTGATCCCTGATCCCTGATCCCTGGTCCCTACTTGCCAACCATATGAGGAAGATCCCGATTGTTCTCCTCGCAGATGCTTTCGATCAGATCCGTGTCCGGCTCGAGCCGCCAGATGATCGTCTGGTCCCATGGCCTTGTGTATGCCTTCGGATCGTCGATCGTCACCTTGATGTTCATGCGGCCCATGGTCGGTCTGGTGTAGCGCTCGGTCACTTTCAACGCTTCGGTTCCAGGGAGGCCGCGCATGTCGAGCCACGTCTTGCCGTTCTGCATGACCGTGGTGACGACGAATTCGTCGCCTTCCCAGTGGCCAATCGAATAGCCCATCCACATCGGCTGCGCCTGTTCCGGCGTTGGCAGCGGCCGTCCATCGGTGAAGACCTGACGGTAGATGGTGCGCGACTCGTGGAGGAAGAGCATGACGTCGCGAGTGTGCACCAGCTTCAGCCCGTCTGGAATCGTCAGCTTTTCGGGGATGCCGGAGGGCCAGCAGCGGACGCCGGGATGGTCCTTGCCGTTCTCGGCGATGCGCTCGTTGTACAACTGGCGTGCCCACGGCTGCAGCGGGATGTCTTCCGGCTTCATGTCGGCGGCGAAGTTGAGCAGCCACTTCACCTGATCCCTGATCGTCGCGCCGGGCATCCAGAAGCCCGACAGGTCGGGCTTGCCGTCGGCAGTCCGCGGCGGCGGCGCGTTCATGTCGATCCTGCCGTTTGGCAGCCGCGGCACGTTCTTCCACGGATACGATGGCCACTGCGCATCGAGGCTGGATGCGCCCATCCACAGCACCGCGGTCCACGAGAGCGCGACCCGCGCGATTTTCCCAGATCTCCCCGCCATGGTTCCTCCGCTCACGGCGCGAATTTTACCTTAGTGCGAATGCGACACACCGAGGCACCGAGGTACCGAGACCAACCTGAAGAGCCTCGGTGACCTCAGTGTCTCGGTGTGTCGTTTCTGTATAAACTCTCCGCCAAATGAGCCGCTTCTTACCTGCGCTGCTCGCCGTGCTGACGTGCGCGTCGATTGCTGTTCACGCGCAGTGGCTGGACCACCGCACGCCGGGGACGCCGCGGCTGCCGGATGGACGGCCGAATCTGGCGGCGCCGGTCCCGCGAACCGCTGACGGCAAGCCTGACCTGTCCGGCGTGTGGGAAGTCGTGGGCGATCGCGTGATGGAAACCGACGGCCGGGTCCGCTCCAAGTACGTTTACAACATCGATGCGGATCTCCCCGGCGGGGCGCCCTTCCAGCCGTGGGCGAAGGCGGTGCGCGAGGAGCGGGCGAAGGCGCTCGGCGTCGGCGCGCCGACCGAGCGCTGTCTGCCGCACGGGATTCCCGATGCGATGCTGACGCGCACGCTGCCGTTCAAGCTCGTCCAGACCGCCGGGCTGACGGTGATTCTGTATGAGGAATTCAACAACTGGCGGCAGGTCTTTACCGACGGCCGGACGCTCCCCGTCGATCCACAGCCGGCATGGCTCGGCTACTCAATCGGGCGATGGGACGGCGACACGTTCGTGATCGAGACCGCGGGGTTCAACGACAAATCGTGGCTCGACGCGTCGGGGATGCCGCACAGCGAGGCGCTGCGGACGACCGAACGGCTGCGGCGCACCGATTTCGGCCACATGGAGATTCAGTTTTCGTTCGACGACCCGAAGACGTTCACGCGGCCGTGGTCCACGACGGTGCGGTTCAATCTGCTGCCCGACACGGATTTGCTCGAACATCACTGCGACAACGAAAAGTGGGCGAGCCGTAAAGATCGGTAGGGCCTTGCTCGTAAGATATAGCCGAGGAGAATCCACATGCTGCGTTCGACCATCCTGTTTGCGGCGACCATCGCCCTCGCGGTGCCCGCGTTCGCGCATCACGGCGCCGGCACGTTCGAGCTGAACAAGACCGTGTCGTATCCGGGCGCCAGGCTGACGAAGGTCGAGTTTCTGAACCCGCACGGCTGGCTCTATTTCGAGACCACCGAGAATGGCAAGGTCATGAAGCACCGCTGCGAGCTGCGCTCGGCGCACGTGCTGCGGCGCTCCGGCTGGTCGCCCGAGCTGTTCAAGGCCGGCGAGAAGGTGGACATTACGGCTTCGCCCGATCGCGCGGACGTGGCGTCGTGCTACCTGCAGACGATCATGTTTGCCAATGGGTCGCGCATGGATCGCTATGGGCAGTACGTCAAGGCCGGCGGCTCCGTCAAGGAAGTCCGCGGTCAGGTCAATGCCGTGAACCTCCTCAATCGGCCGGCCCGACGGCCGAGCGGCGAGCCGAACATCAGCGGCGACTGGGCGCCCGAACAGGTCGTGATGCGGGATCCGCGCGGTGTCGGCGGCGGTCTCCAGCGGCTCAGCACGATTGGTGAACGGCCGCCTGAAACTCCGCCTCAGGCGCGCGCCGGCGGCGCTGGCGCGCCGGCAGCGGGCCGCGGGGGAGCGGCCGCGGGCCGTGGACGCGGTGCAGGCGGGCCGCGCATGTTCAACGGCGCCGAACTGACTGAACGGGCCATCAAGGAAGCCGACGCGATGACCCAGGCGGACAACCCGCGCTTCAAGTGCGAGACGACGAGCATCATCTTCGACTGGACGTTCGACGGCCCGGTCAACCGGATCACGCAGAACCGGGACACGATCGTCATCGAGTACGGCCAGTTGAATCTGAAACGGACCGTCTACATGAACATGAAACAGCATCCGGCGAACGTGAAGCCGACGCGCGCCGGGCATTCGATCGGGCGCTGGGAGGGCGATACGCTGGTGGTGGATACGATCGGCTTCCTGCCCGGCGTGTTGAACGGAAATACCCGCCATGGCGAAAAGCTGCACGTCGTCGAACGGTTCACGCTCGATCCGAAGACGTGGCAGCTCTCGCGTACATGGGAAGCCGAGGATCCGGACTACCTGAAAGGCAAAGCCACCGCCAGTAACGAGGCACCGTTGATGCCGGCGGACGCGCCGTACGCCAAAGACGAATGCAAGGAACAGAAGGATCTGGATTACTCGAAACAGACCGGACTGAAAAAATAGGTTCAGGAGGTTCAAGAGGTTCAGAGGGTGCATGAGGATCCAATGCACCCCTTGAACCTCTTGCACCATTTGAACCCGGCATGAATCGCAGCAAATCCAGGATTCTCACCACCCACGCGGGGGCGCTGCCGCGCCCCGACGATCTCCTCGCCCTCAACGCTGAGCGTGCTGGCTCCTTCCGGCGAGAGCCGGAAGCGACGCACCCGGTAGCGGCGCTCCATCGGCAGCGCCTCCGCAGCGCGGTCCGGGACGTCGTCGATCGTCAAATACAGCTCGGCATCGATATCGTCAACGACGGCGAGTTCGGGAAGGCGATGCGCACGCGCCTCGATTACGGCGCGTGGATCAGCTATGTGATCGAACGCTTCACCGGATTCGAGGACGGGGAGCCCGTCGGGCACCGCTTCACGGATGCCAGCGATCCCGACGCAACCATCAAGCCTGGCAGTTTCAAGAACCGCCGCGATCGGCAGGCGTTCCCCGAGCTGTACGCGGACATCGATCGCGAGATGTTCGGAGGCGGACCACGGCCGATGGGTCGCCCGATCGTCGGTCCGGTGGCTTACCGCGGTCACGACGCGCTGCAGGCGGATATCGACAACCTGCGCGCCGCCCTCGTAGCTTCCGGCTTCAGCCGGAAGGAAGGCGACGACGCGCCCGATGCCTTCATGACATCGCCTGCCCCCGGTACATTCGGCCGCGATCAGAACCGCTGCTACAGGACGCAGGAGGAGTTTCTCTTTGCGATCGCCGACGCACTCCGGGTCGAGTACCGCGCGATCACTGACGCGGGCTTCATCCTCCAGGTCGACGACCCGGGCATGGCGGAGAACTGGGACGCGATGGATCCGTCGGTGACGATCGAGGAATACCGCGCCTATGCACGCCTCTGCATCGACGCGCTGAACCATGCGCTTGCCGGCATCCCCGAAGACCGCGTCCGGTATCACATGTGCTGGGGAAGCTGGCATGGGCCCCACCTGACCGATATTCCGCTGCGCGACATCGTCGATCTGCTGCTGACAATCCAGGCGGGCGCGTATTCGCTCGAGGCGGGGAACGTGCGCCACGAGCACGAGTGGAAGGTCTGGCGCGACGTCAAGCTGCCCGAGGGGAAGATTCTGATTCCCGGCGTCGTGTCGCACGCGACCAACGTCGTGGAGCACCCGGAGGTCGTGGCGGATCGGATCGTTCGGTACGCGCAGCTCGTCGGCCGCGAGAACGTCATCGCCGGCACCGACTGCGGCCTCGGCGGCCGGATCCACGCATCCCTGGCATGGGCGAAGTTGCAGTCGCTCGCCGACGGCGCGCGGCTGGCTTCACAACAGCTCTGGTCCTCGTAGTGTCCGCCTTCAGGCGGACGCTCGTTGAATCACGTACTGATAGGATCCGCGCATCACAGCAGGCCTGATGTCCCTTTCACCTGGCGCACGACTTGGCGCGTACAACGTAGTCTCGTCCATCGGCGCGGGAGGAATGGGAGAAGTGTATCGGGCGCACGATACGCGGCTCGAGCGCGACGTCGCGCTGAAGATCCTTCCTGAGGCGTTCGTCGCCGACGCCGAGCGGCTCGCGCGGTTCAAGCGCGAAGCGCATTTGCTGGCGTCGCTGAACCACCCCAACATCGCGGCGATTTACGGTCTGGAAGACGCTGGAAGCGCTCCGGCAATCGTCATGGAACTCGTCGAAGGTCCGACGCTCGCCGATCGGATTGCGGGACAGCCGCTCGCCATGGACGATGTGCTGGCGATCGCGCGCCAGATCATCTCGGCTCTTGATGCGGCCCACGAGCGGGGCATCGTCCATCGCGACTTGAAGCCCGCCAACATCAAGCTTCGCGACGACGGGACCGTCAAGGTCCTGGATTTCGGCCTCGCCAAGGAGATCGATGGGGATGCGCCAGCGAGCGATTCGTCGATGTCGCCCACGCTGAGCATCGCGGGTACGCGCGTCGGAGTCATTCTCGGCACCGCCGCCTACATGGCACCCGAGCAGGCACGCGGCCGGATCGTCGACAAGCGTGCGGACGTGTGGGCGTTCGGTTGTGTCCTGTTCGAGATGCTGGCCGGCCGCCGGGCGTTCGACGGCGGCGATATATCGGAGGTGCTGGCGGGCGTCATCAAGTCGGATCCCAATTGGGTGCTGCTGCCGGGGGAGACGCCCGCAGCGGTTCGCCGTCTCCTTGAACGCTGCCTGCAGAAGGATCCGAAGCGCCGTTTGCGCGATATCGGTGACGCGCAGGCCTATATCGACGACGCGTTGGAGGTGCCAGCGACCAGTCCACGGCCGCTGGCGGCCCGGTCGCCGGCCCGTGAGCGGATTGCCTGGGCGGCGGCGCTGCTGACGATCGCTGTTGCGGCTGTCGTGATCACGGCAATGCTGAGGCGCTCGCCATCGCCGCCGGAATTGCGCTTGCAGATCGATGCCGCCGCGCCCCTGAATATCTCTCAGGCGCTTTCATTCGCGCTATCGCCGGACGGGCGCACTGCGGCATTCCTCGGCCGCAATAGCCAAAACGAGACACAGATCTGGGTTCGCCGGCTCGACTCGGATTCGGCGGCGCCGTTGCCGGGCACCGAGCGCGCGGGAAACATGCAATGGTCCCCCGACGGCCGCTCCCTCGTGTTCGGGGCCGACCAGAAACTGAGGCGCATCGACGCCGCGGGTGGAAATCTGCAGGTGCTGGCGGACGGAGCGACCGCGTTCGGGATCAGCTGGGGCGCTCGAGGGGACATCCTTTTCACGCGCGGAAATACTTCACCGATCTCGCGTGTATCGGCTTCGGGCGGCGCGATCGAACAGGTCACCCGTCTCGAAACGGGCCATGCGACCCATCGGTTTCCGAACTTCCTGCCCGACGGCCGCCGGTTCCTGTACTACGTCGTCGGTCCTTCGCGTGTACGCGGAATCTATCTGGGTGTCCTCGGTGGCGAGTCACGCCGACTGTTCGACGCGGAGACGGCCGGCGTATTCCTGCCGCCCGATCGCGTTCTTCACGGGCGAGGCAATACGCTGGTGGCGCAGCGCGTCGATCTCGAGGCTGCCCGTGCGAGTGGCGATCCAGTGGCGGTGGCCGAGAGCATTGCGACCAATCCGGCCGTGTTCGCATCCATCGGGGTGTCCGTCTCTGGCGCTGGAAGCATCGCCTATCGCACCGCACCCGCGCGATTGAGCCGCCTGGTCTGGTTCGACCGGACCGGCAAGCAGATCAGCGCCGTCGAGGGACCGCCGACCGCGATGCCGGCCCGGGCGTTTGACTTGTCGGCGGATGGCGGTCGCGCCGCAATCGTCCGTGTCGTGGACGGAAACGAGGATATCTGGGTCGTCGATCTCGTGCGTGGTACGCAACGGCGGATGACATTCGATCCGACGGCCGACGTCGGCCCTGTCTGGTCTCCGGATGGCACGCGCATCGCTTTCTATACCGGCCGGCGAAGCGGCGGCTCGGCGGTCAATGATTTGTACGTGAAGACGGTCGACCAGCCTGATACTGAGCGTCCTCTCCTGGAAAACACCGAAAACAAGAATCTAGGCGACTGGTCTCACGACGGTCGCTATATCGCGTATGCGAGCCAGACGCCGACGACCAGGCGCGATATCTGGGCACTGCCGATTGACGGCGACCCCACGCCGATTGTCGTCGTGCAGACGCCGGCCGAGGAAGCCAGTCCGGCGTTTTCGCCGGACGGCCGGTGGATCGCCTACCAATCGGACGAGACGGGCCGGATGGAGATCTTCGTGCGTCCGTTCATGCGAAGGGGATCGTCCGTTCAGGTTTCTACCGATGGCGGCATCAATCCGCACTGGACGGACGGTGGCCGGGAGATCGTCTATCGCGGCACGGACGGACAGATCGTCGCGCTCCGGGTGACGACCGATGAACGGACAGATAGTGTGCGCACGGGCATGCCCGTTTCACTGTTTCCGTTGTCCCCAAACGCCGGTGCGGTGCCGACACGCGATGGACGCCGGTTTCTGGTTCGCCTTCCGCTCGACGAGATGCCCGCATCACCGATTACGATTCTCTTGAACTGGTCAGGCGTTTCCCGATAGCCGCCCCAGCTGGTGTCAATCATGGGGTTTTTCGCCCGGTTATTCGGCGCCGTGCCTAAAGAAGAATGGGGCGGAATCCGTCTGGCGGACGCCGATCCCTGGCGCGTCAGTCCGACGAGAGACGTCGAGCGCTTTGTCCGTGCGCTGCCGTCACTGATGCCGTCGGGATCCGTCGTGTACTTCGAAGACACCGGCGAGCCGCACGTCAGGCAGTACCTCCAGAGTGTGTCCGTTCCCGCGCAGGCGCAAATAGCAATCGGAGTCATCTGGCCGCGGCCGGACGGCTATCACGTCCCGCTCACTGCCGAGACGATGGAAGAGCTGGCGGCGTTCCTCGAACAGAACCCGGCCGGGTTTTTCTGTACGCACTGTCACGTGTATCTCGACGGCGTCGTCCTGCTCCAGTGGTACGACGCGTTCATCGGTGATGATCCGATGTATATCTCGCGAACGATCGGCGCCGACGCCGTGGCGAGATTTGGGGAGGCGCTGGGAAGTTCAGTCTCTGTGGGGTCCGCCTGAAGGCGGACACTACGTCTACCGCTCCTACTTCACCTGGAACCCTTCGCGCGGATCGAATTTCTTTCCATCACCGCGCACCGCGAGCACCCAGATGGCCGCCGGCCGGCCATCCTTCATCGGGCGGCCGGTCATCGTCACCCGTGTGCCGGCCTTGAATTCGCTCGGCCTGATCCCCGCTCGCTGCAGCGTGCTCGGCCCCTCGGCTTCGAAGCCCCAGGTCGTGACCTTGCCGTTCTTGTCCGTCACGTCGACGAGCAGCCACGAATGCGGGTTCGTCCACTGGAACTCCTTGACCACGCCCTCGACGGTGATGGTCTTCGTCTGCTCGAACATCGTGGCCGAGTGGTGGGCCCACGCGCTGCTTGCGGCCGCCAGCAGCAGGGCGACGACGGTTGAACCACGAAGGGTATTCACGGCTTGCCTCCTGATCCCTGATCCCCAATCCCTGATCCCTGCCCATCAAACGTAAAGTCCCTGAACTGCGTGCCGCCGCCGTCGGTCTCGACGACGGTGTTGTTCTGATTCTCGCCGCAGTGCCAGTAGCGGATCCGCAGCGTCTTGTTCTGATCGTCGAGCTTCGCATACGACTGCTTCGTGTACCACGGCTCGGCCAGGGCAGGCGGATCGTAAACCCACACGTCGACCTCGATCAGCCTCGGATTCACTTTCTGCCAGATCTCGACCGTTTCGACCTGGTCCGTATAGTCGGGATTGCGCCGCTGATAGATTCCCGCCTGCAGCTGATTGGTATGGATGACCAGCTTGTCGCCATCCCAGAAGCCGATGGAATCGCCGTTATAGAGCGGAAGCCGATCCTCCTCCGCGATGTGACCGCGGCCATCGGTGTAGATACGGCGGATGTCGTTCACCATCTCGTTGATCAGATAGGTCTGATCCGGTGTGACGACGAAGTCGCGGAGGAACGGCTCGGTCAGCCAGCGCGGGTGGCCCGGAGGAGAGCAGGTCGAGATCGGATCCCACTCGATTCCTTTGTTGGCCATCTCGATACGCTCGGCGAGCTTCCGCTGAAATTCCGGCGTCAGCTTCGCCGTTGGCGGGGCGCCGCGCTGCTGATCGGGGTCAAAGGTGATCCCGCCGCGGGCGCGTGTATACACACCCGACCAGTCGGGCATCGACGAGGGCGCCAGGCGCCTGCCGCCGTGCGCGCGCTCCTTGAGCGCGAGGTACAGCGATTCCGCGGTCTTGTGCGCCTTTCCGAGCTCGATCATCCGCTGGCGGGCCTCCGCGGCATCCTCCGCGCGAACGGTGTTCACCAGCAGCGCCGTTCCGATAAGTAGTACGGCCGTGGCGACGATGGACGTGAGTTTCATGAGCGGGAAGGATACACCCCGCCGCGCGGAGCGCGGCCAGAGATACTGCCGACCAGTCGCGGGGCTGGCCCGGATATCGCTGCGTGGAGCCCCGCGGCTGGTTCGCGTAGACTGTTCACACATGAAACAGGCTGCCATTCGTGCATGTGCGGGGATCGTGTGCGCTGCGGTGGTATGCGCCGCGGGGCAATCGGTTCTGGCACAGGAGGGGGGCACGCCTTCGCGCCTGGAAGCGGACGTTCTGGCGCTCGAAAACTACCGGCCCGGATATCAGTTCTGGCGGCAGATCTTCACCATTCCCGACGGTTCGATCGCCTTCGGAGGCGCGACGGATGGGCGGCTGCTGGCGGTGTTTCCGTCCCGTGGCGACTGGACGGACGAGTCGGCGTGGCGGGATCCCGCCCTTGCCGCGGCTATCGATACCGGCGAGGCGCTGCCGTCCAATCTCGACGACCGCCGCGCGCGCATGGCCGAATGGCTCGAGCCCGTGGTCGGGCCGGTGCTCCACAACCCGACCCGTGGTGATTTCCTGCTGCCGAACGTCCGCCGCTACGGACCGTTCCTGAAGGAGTGGGGCGCCATCTACGAACGCTTCGGCGTTCCCGGCGAGCTTGGACTGGCGCAGGCGATCATCGAGTCGGGCCTCGCCGGCGACCGTCGATCCGAGGCGCGCGCAACCGGGTTCTGCCAGTGGCTGCCGGCAAACTGGAAACAGCTCGATCGCCTGTCCCCGGCCGTGCTCGAGATCAAGAACCAGACGACGCAGGCGCCGTACTGCGCGGCGTATCTGACGATCCTGGCCACGAAGTACGGCTCGTTCATTCCGGCGCTCTCGGATCATCACAGCGGCGGCGTGAACGTTGGCCGCGTGCTCGTCAACGGCGAGCGTCTTGGTGGAACGACGACGCGCGATCAGTATCTGCTCGGGTCGCGCTTCGCGCGCGACCTCCGGGCCATTGACCTCTACGGCTTCCGCGATCTGTATCGCACCTACGGCCCGCGTTCGTACCTCTACGCCGAGATGGTGTTTGGCAACATGGCCACGGTTCGCGAGCTGATCGCCGCCACGCCCCAGGACACAATCTATGCGATGCGCCTGCCTCGATCGATGACGCTGACCGAGATAGTCCGGCAGACGCGGCTCTCCGCCGGCGAGATTCGCCGATTCAACCCGGCACTGCTCAAGCGTGTGCCTGCGCACGCCGATCTGTATCTGCCGACCTATGTCCGCGCCCTCGGGCCCGATGTGTCCTTCTGGCACCGGCCGGCGAATGCCAGATTTACGGATGCGCTGGCGGACTTTCTCAGCCTCGATGCCGCACCCGAGCGATGGGATGACGGAACGCTGACGGCGACGCTGCGTGCCTTCGAGAAACGGTTCCGCGAGACGAAGTCGGAAGAAGGCACCGTCATGGCGACGGTGCTCGATTTCGTCATCGATCACGCCGAATCGAGCGGCCAGCGCGAGATTCTGGCCGAGTTCCGCGGCGACCAGAGCGTGCGGAGCCTGTTCGATCGGGCGCTCCTCAGGCGCGTTCAGGAAAACCTGACGCGTCTGTCGTGCGGCCAGGAGCCCGATTCCGGGCGGGCGACCTGCTGACCGCCGTTTGAACCGCTTCGTGGTTCAAACCGCGGTTCGGTTACGCTGGAGGGCATGGCCGCCCCTGCCGACGTCGATCGCCGCTCGCTCGCTGAGCGTCTGCGCGAGGCGACAGAGCTGCTTGAAGCGCTGGCCGCCGATCGCACGGTCCTGGCCGACATTCCGCATCGAGAACGCGCGAGGCTGCTCCAGGCCGTCGCGCTCGTCTACCATCCCGATCGCGCCGAGCGGCGCCGCATGGCGAAGGCGACCGCCAGGCAGCGCAGGGCCGCGCGCGTGAAGGAGACGGAGCAGGCGCGGTTCGAAACAGGCATCCGCGAGCTTCGCCGCAAGCCGGTCTTCCACAGCCCCAACGTCTTTCCGCCTGAATCCTTCTCGCCCGATGACATTCACGAGCCGGTCGACCCTGCTGGTCGCGGAGCGGGTTCCGCCGGCCTGGCCGAAGACAGCGCAGGCGGCCCCGCCGTTGCGAGCGAGCGGCAGCATTGCTATGTCTGTAAGCAGAAGTTCACGGTCATTCATCACTTCTACGATCAGCTCTGCCCCGACTGCGCCGCCTTCAACTTCCGCAAGCGCACGGAGCGCGCGAACCTCAGCGGACGCGTCGCGCTGGTCACCGGCGGGCGCGTAAAAATCGGCTACCAGGCCGCGCTCAAGCTGCTGCGCTCGGGCGCGCAGGTGATCGTCACCACGCGCTTCCCCCGCGACTCCGCTCAGCGATATGCGCGCGAGTCCGATTTCGCCGACTGGGGACACCGTCTCGAGATCTTCGGGCTCGATCTGCGGCACACGCCGAGCGTCGAGGCGTTCTGCCGCGAGCTGCTGGCCACCCGTACGCGCCTCGACTTCATCGTCAATAACGCGTGCCAGACGGTACGCCGCCCGCCCGATTTCTACCGCCACATGATGGACGGGGAGGCGGCGGCGTTGTCGTCGATGCCCGAGCACGCGCGCCGGCTCATCGGGACCTACGAAGGTCTGCGCAAGTACTCGAAATTGCCGGTCCACGAGCCACGAAGGCACGGAGACACGGAGAAACATTCCCTTCGTGCCTTCGTGCCTCCGTGGCTGGAGGGGTCGGATCATTCGGATCGTTCTGAGGCCGCGGGGCTCACGCATTCAGCGCAGCTGTCACAGGTCCCGCTGCTGCCCGAGGAGCTGCTGGCGCAGCACGATCTGTTTCCGGAAGGACGTCTCGATCAGGATCTGCAGCAGGTCGATCTGCGCGGGCGCAACTCGTGGCGCCTGCTGCTCGCGGAAGTGCCGTCCGTGGAGCTGCTCGAAGTGCATCTGGTCAACGCCATCGCGCCGTTCGTCATCAACGCCCGGCTCAAGCCGCTGCTGCTGGCGACGCCGGAGCGCGACAAGCACGTCGTCAACGTGTCCGCCGTGGAAGGGCAGTTCTACCGGAACTTCAAGACCACCCGGCACCCGCATACGAACATGGCCAAGGCGGCGCTGAACATGATGACCCGGACGGCGGCCGCCGACTACCATCACGACGGCATTCACATGAACAGCGTGGACACCGGCTGGGTGACCGACGAAGATCCGGTGGAGATCGCCGCGCGCAAGACGTCCGAGCAGCGCTTCCATCCGCCGCTCGACGCCGTCGACGGCGCGGCGCGCATTGTCGATCCGATCGTCAGCGGGTTCAACACCGGCGTGCACGTCTGGGGTCAGTTTCTGAAGGATTACAAATCCACGGATTGGTGATGTGATGAGAGTCCGGTCAGCGCTATGTGCGCTCCTCCTGGCCTGCGCCGCCGTCGAACTGCCGGCGCAGCGGCCCGTGCAGTCAGCCCAGCAGATTCTCGAGCAGCTCGAGCGCGACTGGATCGAGGCGCTGCAGACCAACAACGTGGCGTTCATCGACAGCGTGCTGGCGCCGGAGTTCATCGCCACCTACGGCGACGGCACCCGCGCCGACAAGAAGCGCGAGCTGCAGATGGTGAAGGAGTTCAATCAGCAGGTCGACGAGTGGATCGTCGACGAGTTCACCATCAAGGTCTTTGGCGATACCGCCGTCGTCTGGTTTACGAACCGGATGACCGGTCCGGTGCAGGGCAAGCCGACGCAGATCGTCAGCCGCTACATGGACGTGTTCGTGAACCGCGACGGCAAATGGCTCTGCGTC
Organism: Vicinamibacteria bacterium; assembly: GCA_025938035.1. The sequence continues at coordinate 8,743 of JAICQE010000020.1, read as the reverse complement.
GCGAGCCAGAGCACCCGAGTTAAATAAAATCGTTCGAATCGTTCGAATCGTTCGAATCGTTCGAATCGTTCGAATCGTTCGAGCCGTTCGCCGTTCGAACGATCCGAACGTTTCGAACGATCCGAACGACTCGAACGATCTATCTCGGATTATCGTGATTCGTCAGATCCTGCATGTGCGCCAGGCTGCGGTCCTCGCAGCGCGGCGATTCCTCGAGCTCCTGATCGGTCAGTGTCAGCGTCCGCGACGGCGGGCTCCACGGTTCGCTCAGCACCGCGGGGTCGTGCGCCGTGGCCGCCCACTCGATGGAGTCGCCGGTACGCCGCAGCCGTTCGACGACCCGCAGATCCTTCGTGTGGAACGCCCCATCGTCGGTGAGCCAGGTGTCGTCGTTGAAGTTGACTGTTTCGACAACGAGCGTATCGCCGTCCCAGCGGCCGATCGCGTCTCCCAGGTAGCTGGGGGGCAGGTCCTTGCGGTGCGGCCGTCCGTCGATTGGAATGATCCGGAAGAAGCCGCCGTTCACGTCGTCGTAAAAGAAGATCACTTCACGCCGTGTCTGGACGATCTTCGCCGGCGGGCCGATGCGCGGAACGCCAGGCGGCTGGCAGCGAAGGATCGAATCCTCCTTCACCTGGTTGGCATCGAGCGTCCTGACCCTGGCCTGGAACTCCGGTTTGTATCGCGGGCGCGCAGGCCCAGCCGGCGCGGCCGGTGCCGTGCCGCCCGCGCGGCCGGCTCCGCCGGCGCGTGCCGCGCCCGCCGGCGGCGCGCAGCCCGAGACGCACAGTGAGCCGCCGCCAAGCTGCTGCGGCTGCACGAAGCCGATCACGAGGTCGTTGTATCCCGTGTCCCAGGTGCCGTTGAGATCCGGGCGGCCGTCGATCCGCGGCGTCGCCTTGGCGACCTGGCTTCCGCTCTGCGCGTGGATGGACGCAGCGAGCGCGACGACGAGCGCCGCCGCAAGTGCATATCGGCTCGACTCGCGAATACTCACGTCAACCTCCACTACTTCCTGTCCGCCGACAGCTGATAGAAGTGACCGTCCGGATACGTGATCTTGATGACCCAGGCCGACTTCCGTCCGTCGCGCGACGGGTGGCCGGTCACAGTGACCGTTTCGCCCTGCTTGCCGGCGAGCATGTCCTTCGTCAGCTTGGCCTTGCGCGCCATCGCGGTCGGGATCGTCTCCAGCGCCCACTGGCCGGCGGCGCCTGACTCGTCCTTGCCGTCCACCATCACGTAGATGTGCGGGTTGACCCAGTCGATCTTGCTGATCACGCCTGTGACCGTCACCAGCTTGGTGGTGTCGAACTGACCGGAGACCGAATGGTGCGGTAACGCCGTTGTGCCGCCGGCAAGCGCCAGGATCGTCGAGAGCACCAGGGTGCGGGTCGCATGTCGCATGCGCGTTCCTCCCGGAAATGGCGCAACTATACCTGATCCCTGATCCCTGATCCCTGATCCCTGATCCCTGAACCAGCCCTTGGGCCTTGGGCCCGCGGCCTTAGGGCCTTCTAAACGAGGCCTCGTCTATCTCGACGTTGTGTTTCACGTCGGTCAGAACCCCGGTCACGGTCTGGAGGGAGTTGATCGACTTCACCAGGAACGGCACCTTCACGCCGTCCACGGTCCGGTAGTCATCGAACTCCATGATCTGTTCGACAGGGCCGACGGCCGGCGCGTCCACCGTGACCGACGTCTTCAGGATCATGAATGTTTCGGCGTCAATCCAGCTCCGCATCTTCGGGCCGGCCTTGGGCGTCACCTCCAACACGAAGACGGGCCTGGCGCCCAGCATCTCCTTGCCGCTCAGCGCAACGGCATGGCCGCGGGTCTTGTAGTCGAGCCAGGCGGTGGGGAAGCCGTTGTTCTTCAAGGCGTCGAGCTGCGTGCCCGTGATGTCGCGGTCGCCATTGAGCGAGTCGATGACGTACCCCGTGGTGCCGTCGAAGCGTTGATCGTTGGTGACGATCCCGGCGCCGAGGGCGGTCACGTCGACCTTGACGAGCGTGCGGCTCTTGTCCGGTGCCGTGGCGAACGCGTCGACCGTCCCGGCGAGGTCGCCGACGGGTGTCGTTACGGTGACCTTGCCGGTCGAGACGCGCGTCCGGATGCGGCCGAGCGCCTCGCGTCCGCCGATCGCCGCCAGGTGCTTTTCCACGATTTCGTCGGCCGTCTGCGCGATTGCCGGGGTCGCGGAGAGCAGCATAAGCGTGACGCCAGCTATCAGTCGGGCCATGACTACCTCGCTTCCACCTATTTTGTCCCCGATCCCCAATCCCCGATCCCCGATCCCTGATCCCCGATCCCTGATCCCCGATCCCTGATCCCCGGTCCCTGTGATACAACCTCCGCCCATGAGCCGACTTCTTATCCTTGCAGCGGCGGCTGCTCTGGTGGCGTTCAGCGCCGCGAACCCGGCGGCGCAGGACCATGGCCAGTACACGCAGGCGGAAATCGACGCCGGCTCGCGTGTGTACAACCGCCAGTGCGCCGCCTGTCACGGACCGAACGGCGATCAGGTCTCCGGCATCGACCTGCGCCGTCAGCAGTTCCGCCGCGCCTCGTCGGACGAGGATCTCGCGCGCGTCATCACCACTGGAGCAGCCGGCGGCGCGATGCCTGCCTTCGCCCTGCAGCCGGCCGAGCTGACCGGCGTAGTCGCCTTCATCCGCGCCGGCTTCGATCTGACGGCGCGGCCGGTCCGGGTTGGCACCGCCGCGCGCGGCAAGACCGTCGTCGAGGGCAAAGGCGGATGCATCGCGTGCCATCGCATCAACGGCGTCGGCTCGCGTGTCGCGCCCGATCTGTCCGACGTCGGCGTGACGCGAAACGTCGAAGCGATTCACCGCTCGCTGACCGACCCGACCTCCGGCATGATGCCGATCAACAGGCCTGTCCGCGTCACGATGAAGGACGGCCGCACGATCAGCGGCCGCCGGCTGAACGAGGACACCTACACGGTGCAGCTGATCGACGACAAGGAGCGGCTGCATTCGCTGGCCAAGAGCGATATGCGCAACTACGTCGTCGAGACAAAATCGCCGATGCCGGCGTATGCGGGGAAACTGACCGACGCGGAGCTTGCGGACGTCATCGCGTATCTCCTGACGCTGCGGGGACAGTAACCATGAAAAAACATCTCTCCGTCTTCGTGTTGCTCGTTCTCGCGCTCGGGTCTTTCGTCAGCGCGCAGGTGACGCCGGAACGGCTCGTCCGCGCCGCGGACGAAGCCCACAACTGGCTGATGTACTCCGGCGGTTATTTCAGCCAGCGCTACAGCGGGCTGAAGCAGATCGATCGATCGACGGTCAGGAACCTCGAGCTGAAGTGGATCCTTCCGAATCAGGTATTCGGCGCATGGCAGTCCACGCCGCTGGTCGTGGACGGGATCATGTACGTCACGCAGCGGCCGAACGACGTGCTCGCGCTCGATGCGAAGACCGGCCGCGTCTTCTGGCTCTATCGGCACACGCCATCGCCGGACGCCCGCGTCTGCTGCGGCTCCAACAACCGCGGCGTGGCGATCGCCGGCGACACGGTCTTTCTCGGCACTCTCGACGCGAGGCTGATCGCGATCGATGCGAAAACGGGCCGGCCGCTGTGGAACGTGCAGGCCGGCGACCCGAAGCTTGGCTACTCGCTCACGATGGCGCCGCTGGTCGTCAAGGACAAGGTGCTGATCGGCATGGGCGGCGGTGAATACGGCATCCGCGGCTACGTGGCGGCCCACGACGTGAAGACCGGCAAGGAAGTATGGCGTCTGCACACGGTGCCTGCGCCCGGCGAGCCGGGCAGCGAGACGTGGAAGGGCGACGCATGGAAAACCGGTGGCGGATCGATCTGGCTGACGCCGTCCTACGACCCCGAGTTGAACCTCACCTATTGGGGTGTGGGAAATCCGGGTCCCGACTGGAACCCCGATCAACGGCCGGGCGACAACCTCTACACCGCATCAGTGATCGCCGTGGATGCGGATACCGGCCGGATGCGATGGCACTACCAGTTCACGCCGAACGATCCGTACGACTACGACTCCGTGCAGATTGCGGTGCTGGCCGATATTACCTGGCAGGGGAAACCGCTGAAGTCGATGCTGTGGGCCAACCGCAACGGCAACTTCTACGTGCTCGATCGCGTCACCGGAAAGTTCCTGTCGGGCAAGCCGTTCGTCAAGGTGAACTGGATGAGCGGCTTCGACGCCAACGGCCGTCCGATGCAGACGCCGCAGCCGCCCGGCCAGCCGACGTGGCCGGGCAACCAGGGCGGAACGAACTGGTACTCGCCGTCCTTCAGCCCGCGCACCGGTCTCTTCTACGTCACGGCGTGGGAGAACTACGCGACGATCTACCGCCGCGAATACCAGGAGTACGTGCCGGGGCGGACGTTTGGCGGCGGCGGGGGCCGTCAGCTCCTGCCGGTGCCCGGTGCGCCCGGCGTGCGCATCGGCCGGACGACGCCGATTAACAGCTGGACCGATGCGGCGGGGCATGGCTCGGTGATCGCGATTGATCCACTCACCGGCGCCGCGAAATGGAAGTTCGAGCAGTTCGACATGAGCGACAGCGGGATTCTGACGACCGCGAGCGACCTGCTGTTCACCGGCGGCCGCGAGGGTTATTTCTACGCGCTCGACGCGCGCAGCGGAGAAGTGCTGTGGAAAGCGAGCCTCGGCGGACAGATCGTCAACGGGCCGATCACCTACATGATCGACAACAAGCAGTACGTGTCGACGATTTCCGGAAACTCGCTGATCACGTTCGGGCTGAGAGACTGATCATTTCGCGAATTCCGACGACGAGGTCACGGGAATCCGGACCGTCACCGGTTCCGCGAGCCTGAGCGGCTGGGTCGGGTCGATTCTAATCGGCACGTCTACGCGTCGCAGCACGACCGGCAGCAACTCGTCGGAGTTCAGTTCTACGCCGGTGATGACGACCCGTGTCGGCGCCTGTTGGGCGCTGACCGGCACGCCCACGTGGGAGATCGCGAGCCATCCGAGTTCGACCGCAATGATCGTCAGCACGGTGTTGAGATATCGGTTCGCAGACATTCACTCCTCCTGCTCGTTCGACTATCGTCGTTCGACTATCGTAGTGTCCGCCTTCAGGCGGACGCGGACACGCGCACCTCATCGGAGACTTCCAATGCGGCCAGCAATCATAGCCAGCCTGATCGTGATCGTCGTCGGCACTGCCGACTATGCATGGACGGCGACGCCACCGATCCCTGCGATTTCCGGGCCCATCACCGGACCCGGCCGCATGTATCCGGATCCACCGGTGAGCGTGACGTCGAACGCGGTCAAAGTCGAGGACTTTCCGTACGTCACCGAGGAGTACTTCGTCACCGGCACGATTGGCGACGCACCCTACGCCACGCGAATCATCGTGCGGCGTCCAAGAAACGCAGGTGCCTTCAGCGGCACCGTGGTGTCCGAAGCGCTGCACGCCGGCGGGCGGTCGCTCGTCTTCGAGTGGTCGCGGCAGTCCATCCTCACGCGCAACCACATGTTCGTCGAAATCGTGCACAGCGCCGGGAACGTCAACCTGCTGAAGACGTTCAACGCGGACAGGTACGCCTCGCTGAACATCGCGATGGGGCAGACGAACGAGGTGATCGCGCAGGTTGGCCGGCTGATCAAGAGCAAGACCGGGCCCTTTGCGACATACGCCGTTCGGCGGGCGACGCTGATGGGAACGTCCGCCTCGAGCGGCACCGTTCGGACCTATCTGGCGGCGCATCCGACGCTCCGCATGCCCGACGGCGGCCCTATCTTCGACGGCTTCCTGCTGACGAGCACCAACGGCAACACCCCGCTGCCCGTCGTCGACGTGCCGATGATTCAGATGCCCACGCAGACGGAAGTCGTCACGTGGGCGGAACAGGGAATCAAGTACCGGCGTCCGGACAGCGACGACCCTGGCAACCGGTTCCGCCTGTACGAGGTGGCCGGCATGCCGCACAACAACTCGCGCGACAATCCGGGGTTCCAGAACGATCCCTGCACGCTGCCGGTGACCGATTTTCCGGCGGGCGCGTTTACGGCGCTGGGTCTCAACCATCTGATCGAGTGGATCGCGAGCGGGAAGACGCCGCCGCACGCGCCGCCGATTGCCGTCGATCAGGATCCGACGAACGACGGTTCACATCTGGCGCTCGACGAGCACGGCAACGCCAAGGGCGGAATCCGCAACGTCTGGGTCGACGTGCCGGTCGCAACCTATGGCGTGTTCGGCAAGGGCAAGACGCAGCAGCAGGATCGGCTCTGCCAGCTGGCCGGAACCAAGGTCCCGTTGGCAGACGATACGCTGCGCAAGTTGTATCGCGGAAATGCGGACTATGCCGGACGCATCGAGCAGCGGTTGAAGCAACTCACCGCTGACGGTTGGTTTCTACCCGAATACGCAGATTTGATTCGCGCGGACGCAAGAAAGGTGACAATCCCTTAATCCTCTCGTGGAACGCGAACATGGCGGAACGGTAGGCACGCATGGACCGTCCGGGACACTGGGACACGATTTACAGGACGCGAGGCGAGCGGGACGTCAGCTGGTTTGAACAGTTCCCGGCCGTGTCGCTGCAGATGATCGAAGCGGCCGGGCTGTCGGCCGACACCTGCGTCGTGGACGTTGGCGGTGGAGAGTCACGGCTGGTGGACGAGTTGCTGGCGCGGGGACTCCATTGTCTTGCCGTTCTCGACGTGTCGCGTGAAGCGCTTGTCCACGCCCGCGCACGGCTCGGCGAGGCCGCGCAAACCATCACCTGGGTCGAGGCCGACGTCACGGGTGCCTGGTCGGTCGAGCCGATGGACATCTGGCATGATCGTGCGGTCTTTCATTTTCTGGTCGCGGCCGATGACCGCCGGCGTTATGTGTCGCACTTGCGCGAGACGGTGAAGCGGCGCGGCAGCGCCATCATTGCCACGTTTGCGCCCGACGGTCCGCAACGATGCAGCGGCCTGCCTGTCGTGCGGTACTCATCGGCGACGCTGGCCGACGAGCTCGGTGACGGCTTCAGGCTGATCGAGTCACGTCTGCATCAGCATGCGACGCCGGCTGGACCGATCCAGTCGTTTCAATACTCGCGGTTTCAGCGCGTGGGCTGATCACGGCAGTGCGGCGAGCCGTTGCGGCGGACATTCCCGGGATCCAGCGCGTTCGTGCATCCGTGAAGGAGAATCGCCTCGTCTCCACGACCATCAGCGACGAGGATGTCCGGATCGCGATCGAGGAAACGGGCCGTGGCTGGGTGGTGGAAGAAGAGGGCGAAGTCGCTGCGTTCGCGATCGGGAACCTGATCACCGGCAACGTCTGGGCGCTGTTCGTCCGGCCGGAGTCCGAGGGCCGCGGCTACGGCCGGCAGCTTCATGATGCGATGATCGAGTGGCTTTTTGCTGCAGGCGCGGATCGTCTCTGGCTGACGACGGAACCGGGAACGCGCGCGCAGCGTTTCTACGAAACGGCCGGATGGAACCTGGTGGGGACGACCGATCAGGGCGAACTGCGTTATGAGAAGCAGCGCCCCTGAGTGTTACACTCGTCGGCGTGCGTGTCATGCTATCTCCTATCTCCTACCTCCCATCCTCTATCTCCTACCTCCTATCAATGATCCGATTAACGATGTTGTTCGCCGCGATGGCGATTGTGGTGGCCGGGTGCGGCCGCCAGCAGGAGCAGCAGGCGTCGTCCGAATCGCCTGCCGCATCGCCGGCGCCGGCCGCGGCACCGGCTCCACCGCCGGTCATGGTCGGCCCGCGGGAAATCTCCGGCTACGTCTTCGAGGACAAGAACCGAAACGGACAGTTCGACACCGGTGACGAGCGCCTGGGATCGGCGACCGTGCTCGTCACGAACCCGTCGGCCACCAGACGGCTGCACAACACCACGACGGACGCGTCGGGGAGTTTCCGCTTCGCCGATCTTGCCGACGGCGAGTATCGAGTCAGCGTGCTCGTCCCGGACGGCTTCGATCGCACCAACGACGATTCATTCAGCGTGACGGTGCTGGGGAATCAGCCGATGACCGAAGTGCACTTCGGCGTCGCCCGTCGATAGGCCTCGTCGCCCAATCTGCGCGCATTTTCGCGAAGCCAGAAATGTCCGCGCGCTGACGCGGATGGCCAGCGTTCGCCTGTCGTCACGACGGCCTCACCGCGCCAATGCGCCGCTTTCTCTCGCGTTTTCACGCGGCCCTTTTCTTGCTACTTGCGCGTCCGAGGATCACATTATGAGACGCGCGCAAGTACTGCGGTTCGCCGCGATGTTCCTGGTCGTCCTGACGGTCGCGTGCGGCGACGACGCCGCGGACGACAGCCTCACCGGTCCGTCGGCTGGCGACCCGGGAATCAGCAATCAGACGGATGATTTCCAGTTCAATCTGCCGAACGTCACGGGCTACTCGACATTCGGAGGGTATGCCTGGCGGAACACCGGCACCAGGGCCAGAGTGACGCAGTCCAGCTCCATCTCCTCCGGCACCGGCACGTTGATCGTCCGCGACGCCGGCGGCCGCATCGTCTACCAGCAGAACCTTGGCGGTGGTGGCACCACGACGACGGAGACCGGTCCGACCGGCGACTGGAGAATCGAGGTTGCGCCGTCGAACGTGACCGTAACCATAAATTTCCGGGTGCATAACGAGTGTTTCTGCTGATTGCGTGGCGCGAACCCGGGGGGGTCGCGCCACGGAAACGACCCGCCCGCAAGTACCCCATCCAACGATTCTCTTCAGGTGCAGT
>JAICQE010000175.1 GCA_025938035.1 Vicinamibacteria bacterium | reverse complement strand
GGCTCCGGCGGACAACCGATGGTACTTTGTAGGTTTTACACGATCCAGCACAGCAGTGACATTACGTGAACGAGACGCCAGCTGAACCGTTCGTTTCCGCGCCCAGGGTTGAAGGCAACCTGCAGAGGCGCGCGCTCGCCATCAGCGAGGTTTTCCTCTGTTCGAGCGTCCCCACCCAGCTTCTGCTTCAGGCGCTGATGGTGGGGGTGTTCGGCTGGAATCCGCAGACGAGCGATGGCCAGTTTTCCCTTTCGTTCGTCGTGACGATGTCGCTCGCGGACACGGTGCTGCTCATCGGGCTGATGGTGGTCCTGACCCGGGCGCACGGCGACAGCGTCAAGGAACTCTGGCTGGGACGCCGGCCGCTGCTGCGGGAGACGCTGCTCGGCCTCGCCCTCGTCCCCTGGATATTCCTGATGGTCGTCGTGCTGCTCAACGCGATCCGGCTGCTCGCACCGGCGCTGCACAACGTCGAGACGAATCCGATGGAACAGCTGGCGAGCGGCGGCGCGATGAATGCCGCGGCATTCGCGCTGGTGGCGATCGTCGCCGGCGGCGTCCGGGAGGAACTGCAGCGCGCGTTTCTACTGCGGCGCTTCGAGCTGCACCTCGGCGGCGCGCGCGCCGGAGTCATCGTGCTCAGCGTGGCGTTCGGCCTCGGCCATGCCGTCCAGGGGTGGGATGCGGCAGTCACGACCGGAGCGCTTGGCGCGGTGTGGGCCCTGCTCTATCTGCGGCGGCGCAGCAGCGTGGCGCCGCTCGTCAGCCACGCAGGCTTCAACTCGCTGGAAGTGCTGCGAATCGCTATCGTGGGGTAGGAACTTCGGCGACATCGCCGCGGACGCGCAGGTCGTTGAGCCAGCGCGCCCGCTGCTCCTCCGATCGGGGACTGGTCGGGAACCGCTTCAGCACGTAGCTCTGGATGCGGAGCGTCTCGCGCGCGAGCTCGCTCAGCCGCTTGTCGTCCACGCCGGTCCGCTTCATCACCGCATTCACGTCCGGACCGGCAGCCGTTTTCATGTTCACCATCAGCGCCTGAATGGCTCTCATATCCGGTTCCGGCGGAGGGAACCGGTTCACTTCGGCAAGCATCAACCGCCGGTCGATCATCAACTTCACGGGATCGCCCGCTTTCGGATCGACGATCCCGAACGCGACCGCCGCGTCGACGTCCGTCTGCGTGATCGCCGTCGGCCCGACGCGCGCGACGACGCGATCGAGCACCTGCTGGGCACTTACGACCGGCAGCCATACCGTAACGATTCCATAAGCCACGAAGGCACGGAGACACGAAGACAAATATTTCCCTCCGTGCCTCCGTGTCTCCGTGGCTGATTCGTAACGTGTCGTAGTCATCAGAATGCCTGCCCGATGGAAATGTGAAACACCATCCGGCGCTCGCGCGGGATGTCCTCACGGAACTGCTGCGGATCGAGGTTGAAGCCGAGGTCCATCCGAATCGGTCCGAAATCGGTGTTGACCCTGACGCCGAAGCCCGCGGCCGGCCGCAGATCGGTCACGCTGAGGTCGCTGGCCAGCGGGAAGACGTTGCCGGCATCGACGAAGCCGACGCCCTGGAGCGCCCCGAACAGCCTCATCCGCAGCTCCCCGTTCAGAATCACGACACCGTTGCCGCCGAGCGGAAACCCGTTCGGGCTGATCGTCTCCTCGTTGCCCAGCCGGTCGAGCGAGAACCCGCGGACGCTCGTGTCGCCGCCGGCAAAGAACCGCTCGCTCGCGGGCAGAGCGCTGACCGCCTGATCGCCGATGATCCGCTCGAAGCCGTGGGCGGCGCCGACGCGCGCGCCGAACGCCACCACGGCACGCCGCTTCATCGGCAGCTGCCGGTAGAGAAATCCCTGCGCGTAGGTCCGGACGAAACCGACTTCGGAACCGATCGCGCGCATCGCAACGTCCGTGTCGAGGATGAGATAGGTGCCGGTCGCCGGGTCCAGCAGATCGTCGCGAGTGTCGTGGATGAACGATCCGGCCAGCTTCGACAGACGGACTTCCGGAAACAGCCTGTCAATGAGCGGCTTCTCATCGGACGTGAAAATTTCGTCGAACAACCGCGTCCGCTCGAATGAGTACCTGCCGGTGATGCCGAACCTCGGCGTCAGCTGCGAGCCGACTTCAGCGCGCGCAATCCGCCGGCTGAAATTGAAGGACGTCCGCACCGCCTGCTCGACGATACCCGTCAGCAGCAGCTCCGACCGATCGCTGAACACCCTCGGCTTGCGGAACGTGCCGACGATGCGGAACTCGTTGAAGCCGAGATTGCTCTCGACCTCCTCCAGCGGGTCGTCCGGGTCGAGGATGTCCGTGGCGCGCAGGCTGACGCGCATGAACAGGTTGGCTGAGCTGGTAGTCCCCCACAGGTTCCGGCGGCCGATCTCGAACGAGCCCCGCGGCGCCAGATCGAGATGGTCCTCGGCGGTCCCGCCGGGGCCGGTGCGCCGCGCGCGGACGGTGGCTTCGACACCGGGGGCGAGTCCCAGCGTCGTGCGGGGGGCCTCCTCGAGCTGGATGACAACGTCGCGCCTGGCCTCTCCGGGGTGGTCGACGAACTGAAAAACGATCCGGCGGAACAGCCCGAGCCGCGCCAGCCTGGTCCGGCTGTTGTTCAGCGCCGCTTCTCCGAGCGGCTCGCCCTCCCGGATTTCGAGCTCGTCGAGGATGGTGGCTTCGTCGGTCCGGTCATTGCCGGTCACGATGATGCGCTCGACGATGATTTGCTGGCCTTCCGTAATCGTGTAGGCGACGTCCGCCTGCGTCCCGTTCTCCGCCAGCGTCGTCTCCTCGCCGACAGCCACATTCGCGTAGCCGCGGTTCCTGTATTGGATGGCGATCAGGTCGCGCCCATCGGCGACGTCGGTCGCCCGGTACGGCGCTCCGGTCGCGAAGTTGATCACACCGCGCAGCTGCGACTCCGGAAACACCATGTTCCCCGTGAACGTGATCGCGCGCACCGTGGTGCGCGGTCCCTCCTCGATGGCAAGGCTCACCTCGACGCGCCGCTCCGATGAATCCGGGTTGTCGGTGGGCAGGACAGGGGCATTCGGCTTGATCTGCGCGCGCGGGAACCCGCGCGTTGTGTATTCGGACTGAAGGGCTGCCAGCTGCACATCGAGCGCCGCGCTATCGAACTCGCTTCCCGGCGCGATTGTGACGATCTTCTGCAGCTCCTCCATCGGAATCGCGCTGTTGCCCGTGATCCGCACGGCATCCACGGTGTAGTGCGGGCCGCGCGTGACGCGGAAGGTGATCTTCAGCTGGCCGGGGGTTTCTTCTCTCGTATATTCGGCTGTGGCATCGCGATAGCCGCGGGCACGGAAGTACTGCTCGATCGCGCGCTTCGAGTCCTCGAGCAGATCCTCATCCGTCGAGCCTTCGGCGCGAACAGGAACGAGGCGATCGCGTTCGCCTTCCGGCACGGGATCGCCGGTGAACTCCACCATGACGAGGGGCCCCCGTAACAGGCTGACGATCAAGTACGCATCGTCCGGCATGTTCGGCGAGACTGTAGCGCGCGCCTGGTAGAAGCCCTGCGCGCGCATGCGCTGTTCCCAGCGGTCCAGCGTCTCGCGGACGTCGTCGGCGTCGTACGGCTCGCCCATACGGATGTCGGGGGGCGTGAACGTCGCCTTCGCCTCGTCGAGATCCAGGCGGCGGAACTGCACCTCCGCGATCCGGGCCCGGCGGCCGGCCTCCACGTCGAAAATCAGCGTCGAGCGATGCGGGTTGTGCGTGGGGACGACCCGTGCCGAGACCCGGGCTGCCGGATAGCCGCGCGGTCGGTATGCGTTCTGCAGCACGATCGCGGCTTCGTCGGCGCGCGCGGGGTTTGGAGAACGGCCGAAACGGTCGGTCACGACGCGGCGCAAATCACTTTCCGAAATCGCGACGTTTCCGCTGAATTCAATCCGATCGACGGGATGCGACGGCATCAGCACGTAGCGGAGCCTGGCGCCGCCGGCAACAGGCTCCGCCGTCGGACGGATGTCGTCGAAGCGGCGCAGGTTGAACAGGTGGTCGAACGTCTCCCGGACGGAGGTCATCGACAGCGGCTGCCCGACGCGCGTCTCGATGAGATCCAGAATCGCCGGATCGGTCACACGCTGCCCTTCCTGCTCGACGACAACGTCAACGATAGGCTGACCGACAAGATCCTGCGCCGTAGCTGCGGACGGCGCCAGGAGATGCAGAATGCAGAATGCAGAATGCAGGCAGAACGCGAATCGCAGCCAGCCTGAATTCTGAATTCTGAATTCTGAATTACGGCGCATTAAAAAGTCCGCCTGAGCCTGAAGTCGAGCGCGTAGGTGCCGTCCTCGTTGCGCGAGAGGATCCAGGAGAGCTGATCGGTTTGGTCGATTTCGACGACGATCACCTGGTCGCGCGTCGTTGACGACAGCGACCGTGAATAGGTGAGATACACGCGATTGCCGACGCGCTTCAGGATCGTCACGCGCGCGGCGGGGTCGAGGCGCGCGGACTGCTGGTTCGGATCGAGCAGCGTGGTGCTCAGGTTGAACGACTCCACCCCAAATGCCTTCTGGGCCGCCTGGCTGATCTCCGACGAGACGGCGCCGGTCAACTGGCGCGTCAGCTGATCGCGAAACAACTGTTCCTGCGGCGTGATGCCGGCGTACTGGCGCTGCTCGACGTCGCGGCTGGGGGCGATGTCGCTCAGCAGCAGCGCAAAGAGCTGATAGTCCGGCAGGTCCGGATCCGAGGTAAAGACCATGTTCGAGATCGGATTCGGACCAGCCGCGGTGATGGTGATGTTGTACGTTTCACCGGGAACGCGGACGCGTGTTCCGGCTTCGATGTCGAAGAACGGCTCGATCGCCGACGGGTTGTTGAACTGAATCGACGCCTGCCTGACCTGGTAGCGCTTGCCGCCGAAGAACACGTCGCCGCGATCGAGATCGATCGTGCCGATCAGCCCCGGACGCTCGAACGTGCCGACCAGCTGGAGGTCTGCGCGGGCCACCACATCACGCAGCAGGTTGTTCTGCGCGCGAATCGTGGACGGCGCGTTGATGCCGACGTTGTAGATCAGCGGCAGCGTCGGCGTCGTCGCCGACGCGGCGGCGCCGCCAACCTGGGTCTGGCCGAAGTCGAAAATGTTGACCCCCGACGCGAACTCCTTCGTGTACATGGCATCGAGCACGGTGACGGTGCCGCCGAGCGTCAGCTCTTCCACCGTGCCCTGCACCTCGAGATCGGCGTCAACGGTGGCCCTCAACCACGGGCTCGTACTTTGCGGATACAGCAGGCGCATGTTCTCGCCGGCGATCGTCACATCCACGAGGCCCGGACGATAGCCGTCGATCCCGATGCTGCCGCCGAACGTCACCGGACCGTTGCCGATCGTTGCCGTCAGCTCGTCGAGGTTGATGCCGTTCGAGTCGAACGTGACCACGCCGCTGATCTGGTCGAGCGCGTGCGGCAGGCTGAAATGACGGATGCGGCCCTCGTTGATCTCCATGTTGCCGGACAGCATCGGCGTGCGCATCGGGCCCGTCAGCGCGGCCTTGACCTCGGTGCGGCCGGTGCTGCGGACGTTGCGCGTGAACCCTTCCAGGATGCGCAGGTTGGCGCCGCCGTCGAAGCGCATGGCGATCGTTTCGTTGAGCAGGTCTACGGTGCCGGCGATCGTCAGCTGCGTGTCCTGCCCGGCGAGCTGCGCATCGAGGATCCGGAACGAGTTGCGATCGAGCGCCATGCGGATCGGCAGCCGCTGGCCCGGCCGCTTGGGATCGTCGGGATTGCGAAGCGGGAAATCGAACAGGCGGATGTCCAGCTCCTGCACCGCGGCGTCGAACAGCAGGTTGTCGAAGCTGGTCAGCTCGCCGTACACGCGCAGCGTGCCGCTGGCGATGGCGGTGGTGTACGGCGACAAACGCGGCTGGAAGACGCGGATGTACGGATCGAGCGACGTCTTCTGCACGGTGAACGTCAGGTCGGTGTCTCTCGTGTCATCCAGCCTGATCGTGCCGCGCCCGTCGGCGACAAATCGCGCCGAGCTCGCCTCCAGACGCCTGGCCGTCAGCAGGTCGCCGTCGATCGTGAGCTCACCGTAGACGCGGCCGATGCCTTCATCGCCCACGAAGAAGTCCGAAATGGTTCCGCGCACGTCGTACTTCGGACTGGCGAAGGTGCCGCTGCCGCCGGCGGTGAAGTCGACGACGCCCGACAGCGGACTCTTCGACCCCTCCATCACCGTCAGGGTTTCAAGCGTGATGTTGCTGCCGGTGAAGCTGAACGAATAGACGCCGTCCCACGTGATCGAGGCGAATCCGGTGCCCTGACCGGCCCCTTTGACGGCGACGATGTTTTCGAGCCGGACACTGTCTCCCTCCAGCTTCACGTTGGCCGTCGCCGAGTCGAACGTTTCGCCGTAGGCGACGCCTTTCGTCATGGTCATCGTGCCGGAGCCGAACGGACGCTCGTATTCGCCGGTCACGGTGAATTCACCGGTCAGCGCGCCATCGAGGTCGTAATCGTCGATGTCGAACGCATGCTTGAGGTCGGCGACCGGCCGGCGCATCACGTTGATGCGCGCGTTGATCTGCTCGCCGCCGTCGCTGCGCGGATACCCGAGCGAGAACCGCCCGTTCACACGTATCTCTGACCCGTCCATCGCCGAGACGAGCACGTCTTTGACGTCCGCATAGGAGTTCTCGATGACGGCGTCGCCGGTCACCGAACCCCACGTCACGTCGAACGCGCGAATGTTTTCGCCGGCAAACTTCCCTTCGATGCGCGGGCGGCGGAAGGCGTCGAGCATGACGCCGTCGAACGTGCCGTAGCCGTCAACGGGGATGACCCGCGTCCGGTTGCCGAACGCGGTCAGCATCCCGGCAAAGAGGCGGTCGCTATCCTGCCAGTCGGAGCTGCTGACGTGGAACGGCATGCGCGAGCGTTCGCCATACGCGGTCCGACCTTCGACCTCCACGTACGTGGTTGGCGTCGCGATGCGGCTCGGGCCGATGTCGATCCACTCCGGGCCCAGCGAATACGAGAGCGTCCCGCCAATCGGCACCGGGCCCTTCGGCAGATGCGGGCTGAACTCGCCCGGCTTCTGGTTGCGCGGCAGCCTCGCCAGCAGCTCCTCCACCGGCATCGTCCGCGCCATCAGCGTGGTCCCCGCCGGAGGAACGACAGTGACTTCTCCGGTCCATTCCCTTTCGCCGAAGCGGCCCGACGGCCACACGATCAGGTTGTCCCCGGAGGCGCGGCCGGCCAGCTGAAGCCCCTGCAGCTCGAAGAAATCCGACAGCGCGGACAGATCGACGTTCCTATAGGTTGCATCGAAGGTATTCGTCGGCCTGACGCCACGGACGCCGAGCGGCTCCATCGAGTACTCGAAGTCCGCCTCCCCGCCGTAAAGCCGGCCCGATGCGTCGTGCACCTCGAGCGACCGCGGGAGCCAGCGCACCGATCCGCCGACCTCGTCGAACCGGTAGTCGTTGACGAACATCGTCGGCGAGCGGAACGTTCCCTTCAGCTCGCGGCCGCCGGACGTCGTTCCGTCCGGCCTGGGGTCGCCTTTGAAGAGGTGGAAGGTGCCGTCGAATGCCGCGGTACCGGCCAGCTCGAACTTGTCGTCGGCGAAAAAGAGCTGCCGCATGCGCGGCAAATCGATCGTCGATTTCACCGAATACATCTGCTCGGGCCAGTGCGACATGTTGACGTCGCCCTTCAGCACCGACTTCGTGCCGTCCGTCGCCAGGTTGATCGCATCGAAGACGACCCGTCCAGCGTCGATCTTGAACGTCGTGTCCATGTCGGCGCGGAACGGGACGTAGTCCTGGATGCTGACGAGGCCGTTCGAGAAGCGGGCCGATCCGCGGTACTCGGCGTTCGGCTTGGCAACTGTCACGTCGATGTTGCGCGCGATCACGCTCCACGGCGTGGTCTGATCGTCGTACGCGAACTCGCCGCGGAGCGCACGGACGTAGCGCAGCGTGGTCGTCCACGTGCGGGGCCCGCCGGAACGGCGGGGAAAGCTGGGGAAGCTGTGACCGTCGGGCGTCTGCTCGACGTACATCTTCCAGTCGGACATCTCGATCGAATCGATGATGACCTGCTTGCTGAAGAGCGAACGGCGGTTCGGCATCTTGACGATGATTTCTTTCGCCACCAGCCAGGGACGCGACTGCGGCGTCCGACCGTCGATCGTCAGGTTCCGGACGACATAGGCGCCATCCCAGATGCGGACGCTCAGGTCGCCGATGTGCATCGTGCGCTTCAGGTAGTTCGACCCGGCGGTTTCGGCGCGCTCGCGCAGCGAGGAACCGATGTCCATGGTCAGCGAGAGGACGAACACGACCGCGAGGATCACCGACGCGACCGCGAGCGTCCGTCGCACGACCTTTCGCGTCTGCGCCGGATAGTGAAAGAAGACTACGGAAAACGCCGCCAGCAGCAGGAGCGCGGCGCCGATGCTCGGCCTGGAGAGCAGGAAGCTGATGATCGCGAGAACAGCACCAGCAAGGCCGAGCATCCAGCCGAGGCGCCGGAGTGGAACAGCGCGCGTCACCCGGCTGCGGGTTTCAGCGACAAGATCACGCGCTTTGCGAAGCATCACTCGAGTACCACCAATACCGTATTCGCTTCGACCGAGGCACCCTCGCTGACGCGGACCTCGGCGATCGTTCCGCTGCGCGGCGCGCGCAGCTCGTTTTCCATCTTCATCGCCTCGACCACCACGAGAGGCTGCCGCGCCGACACGCTCTCATTAGGTTTGACCAGCACTTTGACAATCCGGCCGGGCATCGGCGCCACGATCGCCCGCGACCCGCTGGTCGCCCCCTGGTCGTCGGCACCTTGCCGCCGCACCGCCTTCGCCGAAGGCCTCGGCAAGCCAGGCGCGCGCGTGATCGTCAGCGGGATCGCGACCCCGTTGACGTGGACGATCAGCTCGCCGGCGGCACCCGGTTCGAAAGCGACCTCGTACGAGGTCCGCCTGGAGGGGGGCCCTACGCCGTGCAGCCCCGGATAAGATTCCTAGTGGCCGCCGTGAGGCGGCCCCCCCACCCGGGGCCACCGCCCCCCCGC
>JAICQE010000234.1 GCA_025938035.1 Vicinamibacteria bacterium | reverse complement strand
GCCCGACTGCCACGGCCGCGGCCTCGGACGACAGATGGCCGGCCATGCGCTCGATCAGTTGCGGAGGGACGGTGCCGATCGCGCGTGGCTCGATTGCCGGAACGGTCCGCTCGTCGCCTTCTACGAGTCGCTTGGCTTCGGGCGCGTCACGCGGAAGGTCGTCAACTTTGATACCGGTCCTCTCGACCTGGTTTTAATGAAGCGAGACTTGTAGGGATGCGCGTTTCGTCGGATTCGATCTACCGGGCTGGCGCAGCGGCGTTTCTGGTCGCGGCGATTTATCACCTGGCGGCAAGTCTGATTCCGAGATTCGGCGACGCCGCGTACTCCGACGCGTACCCGTTGTGGCGACACGCGTTGTTCATTGCGGTCAACGTGTCGGCAGCCTGGCTGCTGCTCAAACGCATCCGCTGGGCCGTCTGGGTGGTTGCTCTAGTGACGGCGCAGATCTATTACGGCCACGGCCGTTACGCCTGGAATTCCTGGGTTCGCGACTCCCGTATCGAGTGGATCGATCTCCTGACCACGCTGGGAGCGACCCTTCTGCTCATCCTGCTGATAGCGATCAGTATTCGCTCCGCGCGCATGTATCGAGCACTGCCGCGACAGTACTGACCGCGCTGTGATGACGAGTGCGGACCGCAGGGTCCGTGACCTCGCTCGTCTCCCTCAGCCTTCTCGCGCGGTCAGTACATGCAAGTCTTCCTGACCTCCGTAAGGATTCGCTCACCCGTACAATTGAGCTCTCGACGTCCGAGGTTGCGGGAGCTGAGTGAAGAAAGTACTTGTCAGCGGGCGCCGGGAGGGGCACCCCCCACCCGCCTCGCAGGCGCGCACTGCCGTGACCAGTGCACTTGCGCCGAGGACGGGTTGGGGAAACCCGGCGACAGGACCCGGGCCGCGTCACTCAGCGGCGTTACCGTTCCGCGTCCGGGTGTAGGATGAGCGCCCACATGCTCTCGCGACGTGATCTCTGGAAGTGCGCTCTCGCGGGAGCCGCGGTGTACGCAGGACGGGACATCCTCGCAGGGACCGCGCGCCTCGATGCGGCCCAGCGCGGTGCGCCACCTGCCGATCTCCTCCTCGCCAACGGAAAATTCGTCGATGGCCGCGGCGTCGTCGGATCGGCGTTGACGATCAGGAACGGGCGCATCACCGCCGTCGGCGAGGCGCGGGATCTGGGCGCTGCGGCGCGGACAATCAACCTGGGCGGCCGCACCGTCGTTCCTGGTCTCTTCGACGCGCACGTGCACTACACCCGGGCCGGCGTCAATCCCGGCTACGAAGCCCGGCGCATCGAACGTGCGTCCTCGATCGCGGAGCTGCAGGAGGCGATCGCGACGCGCGCGGCGTCGGTTCCGGCGGGCGCCTTCATCACGTGCATCGGTGGCTGGAACCACACTCAGCTTGCGGAGAATCGACGCCCGACGAAGTCCGATCTGGACGCGGCCGCGCCGAAGCACGGCGTCTACATTTCCGGCACCGGCGGCGGCACGGGTGCGATCACGAACAGCGTCGGCCGCGCGTTCTTCGCTGCGAGAGGGGTGATGGTCGATGACACCGGCGCGGTGGCGTCGGCACAGGCCGCTGTCGCGGCACTGCAGGCCGTCCAGACGCCGGAAGACAGGCTACGCGGTACCGCTGATCTGAACGCCCATGCCAGCAGCCTGGGTCTGACCGGCGTCATCAACGCCGGAAATCTTGCGGATCAGGAATTCGCGCTCACGCTGTGGCGAAAGGACATGCTGACGGTACGGATGCGGCCCGTGTTCCCTGCCGACTCGCCGCAGGAGGTCGAGGCGCGGGTCCTCAACAACTTCAGCCAGGCGGGCAAGGCCGTCGGCGACGACCTGTTCCGGCCAGCCGGGTTCGGCGAGCGCATCGGCGGCACCGATCCGATGTCATCACAGTTCGAACCCACAGCCCGGATGATTGCCAGGCACGGCTGGCTGCTGCAGCAGCACTCCATCACACCCAAGGAGAACGACTTCCATCTCGACGCGTTTCGATCGATCGCGCGCGAGCATCCGATCGACCGGCTCCGATGGTCGATCATTCACTTGCAGAGCATCGACGAACCCAGGCTCAAAGCGCTCCAGCAACTGGGCTGCGGCGCCAGCGCCCAGACATGGACGTATTTCGGCAACGGCGGCGGGCCGCCGTTCCGCCGGCTCGTCGACTCCGGGATCCACGCCGGCGTCGGCACGGATTCGACCAACGTCTCGGCCCTCGATCCGTGGGTCTCGCTGTTCTACATGACGACGGGACGAAACGTGGCCGGCATGTTGACGAATGCCGGCCAGCAGGTGACGCGCGTTGAAGCGCTGCGCCTGTATACGGAAGGCGCGGCGTGGTTCTCCTTCGACGACCACCTCGTCGGCTCGTTCGTCACCGGCAAAT
>JAICQE010000071.1 GCA_025938035.1 Vicinamibacteria bacterium | reverse complement strand
GTGTTTGACCTAGCGTTAGCCGACTACTTCGCCTGGCTGCGGAGCTTCTTCGAATACGTCTCCGAGCGCGAGACCAGCATCATGCTGCGCGAGTCGCAGTACGTGATGCCATGGGTGTTCGTCCTGCACGTCATCAGCATGTGCATGTTCGCCGGGACGATCCTCATGATGGACCTGCGGCTGCTCGGCGTCGGCAACATGGCGACGCCGTTTTCGCAGGTCCAGCGCCGCCTCTTCCCGTGGCAGATGGCCGCGATGTTCTTCTCCGCGGCCACCGGTCTGGCGCTGGTCTGGGGCAACCCGATGAACTATGTGACCAACATCATCTTCTGGGTGAAGATGCTGGCGATGGGGATTGCGGGGCTCAATGCGCTCGCGTTCCACTTCATCACGGAGTACACGCTCGTTGACTGGGACGCGGGAGAGACGCCGCCGTTCGGCGCAAAGCTGGCCGGCGGATTGAGCATCCTGCTGTGGGCCAACGTCATCGTCGCCGGCCGCCTCATTCCCTATGCCCTAACGTGGTTCAGGACGTACTAGGATATGTACGAATACTTCGCTGCAATTGCCAACTGGGGCCCGAGCAAGGCGATCAACGAGTCGTCGTGGATCTTCGCGCTCGTCCAGGCGTTTCACCTGGTGTCGCTCGGCTTTCTCGCCGGATCGCTCCTCATGGTCGACCTCCGGCTGCTCGGCCGCGGCTTCTCGCAGCAGCCGCTGGCGACGGTCGCGCGCGACGCGCGGCCGTGGCTGCTCGGCAGTCTGGTCGCGATGGTCCTCACCGGCGTGCCGCAGTTCATTTCGCTCGCCACGAAGGAATACGACAGCCCGTATTTCCGGTGGAAGATGCTGATGCTCCTCATCGCGCTCATCTTCACCTTCACCATCCGCAAGCGCGTCGCATACGCGCCCGAAGGACGGTTCGGCGGCGGCATCGGTAAGGTCGTTGCGCTCGTCTCGATCGGGCTGTGGACCAGCGTGGCGATTAACGGCCGCCTGATCGGATTCTTCTCATGAACCGCGTCGCCATTGTCATCGCGGCACTGGTGACGTTCGGCGTGGCGGTGACCGTCATCATCCTCGGGCAGAACCTGATCCTGCCGCTGCCCGTCGCCGCCGAACGCGGTGCCGGCGTACCCTGGTACATCACCTGGGCGATGGTCTGGGTGACCGTGCTCTGCGCCGTTGCCCTCGGAGGGTTCCTCATCGCCTCGACGGTGCGGAAGAAGTAAGCATCGTCAGGCCAATGGACGACGAGCAGGTCGCTCGCGGGACCGACGTCGTCCGCCTCGACTTTCCGGACTGCGATATCTGGATTCGCGCCTCGTCGCCGGCGGAGAAGAACTGGCGCACGCGATCGTGCGCGAAAGAACCGTGGACGGTCGAGTGGCTGCGCGGCGCCGTCCGGCCGGGAGAGGTCCTCTACGACGTCGGCGCAAACGTCGGGACATATGCGCTGGTGGCGGCCAAACACGCACAGGCGCGCGTCGTCGCATTCGAACCCGGATATGCCAACTTCGCGCGGCTGTGCGACAACATCCGGCTGAACGGCTGCCAGCACGCCATCGTGCCGGTGCCGCTGCCGCTCGCGGAGCGCAGCGGACTGGTCGGCTTCACATACCGCGGGATTGAACCCGGACAGAGCCGTCACAAGATGAAGTCCGAGCAGTGGCGGTTCCGCGGCGCCGCTGCCGGCACGCGTTACGAACAGCCGTTGCTCGCGATGACGCTCGACGCGATGATTGCCGCGTTCGACCTGCCCCGGCCGCACCACCTGAAGATCGACGTCGATGGGGCGGAAGATCGCGTCCTGGCCGGGGCACCGGACACACTTCGTTCCGAGACGCTGCGGACCGTTCTGATCGAGGTGGACAGAGTACAGTGGAGCGGGGTGTCGAGTCTGCTCGAGCGCGCGGGCCTCAGTCTCGACACACGTATCGAGCGGCGGAAAGCCGACGCGCCGGAGTACGGTCTGTTCGTGCGCCGCCCGGTGCCTCATCGCCCGTCCCGGTGGTGGACATTCCTGCACAACACGAGCCGGCCATGAAAGACCTGACGACCGGATCTCTGACGCAGCACCTGCTGCAGACGACCAGCTACATGCTGGTCACGATGCTGTTCCAGACGCTCTACGTCCTGGTGGATCTGTACTGGGTCGGGCGGCTTGGAACCGAGGCCGTCGCCGCCGTCGGTATCAGCGGCAACCTGCTCTTCATCGTGCTGGCGGCCACGCAGATGCTCAGTGTCGGCACGACGACGCTGGTCGCCCATGCCGTCGGGCGGCGCGATCGCGACCGCGCGAATCTGGTGTTCAACCAGGCGCAGGTGCTGTCGGCCGTGGTCGGCACCGTGTTTCTCGCGTTGGCGCTCGCGTTCAAAGGGAGCTACGCGGAGGCGCTCAGCGCCGATGCCGTCACCCGCGATCTCACGAACGACTATCTCGCCTGGTTCATCCCGTCGCAGGCGTTGACGTTCCTCTTCATCGCCATGGGCGCCGCGCTCCGCGGCACAGGCAATTTCCGCCCCGGCATGATCGTCCAGACGGCGACGGTCATCATCAACATCGTGCTGGCGCCCGTGCTGATCTTCGGCTGGGGCACCGGACGGCCGCTGGGTGTTGCCGGCGCGGCGGTGGCCACGTTCCTCGCGATCCTGATCGGCGTCGTGTGGATGGCGTTCTATTTCAGGCCGGCCGACGCCTATCTGAGGTTCCACCGCCACCAGTGGCACCCGCGCCTCGACCTCTGGTCGGGAATGCTGAAGATCGGCCTTCCCGCCGGGGCCGAGTTTGCGATGATGGCCTTGTATCTGGTGCTGGTGTATTTCGTCTCGCGGCCGTTTGGCGCGTCCGCGCAGGCTGGATTCGGCATTGGACTCCGCATCGTCCAGGCCTGTTTCCTCCCGGTCGTTGCGCTCGGGTTCGCGGTCAGCCCGGTGGCCGGGCAGAACTTCGGGGCGCGGCAGGCGGGGCGAGTGCGTGAAACGTTTCGAATTGCCGCGTTAATCGCCGCCGGCGGAATGCTCGTGCTGGCAATTGCCGTCTGGCTCGCCGCAGCCCGTATGGTGCAGGTGTTCTCGCTGGATCCCGCCGTCATCGACGTCGGCGAAGAGTACCTTCACGTGATCGCGTGGAACTTCGTGGCGTCGGGAGTGATCTTCGTCAGCTCGAGCATGTTCCAGGCGATGGGCAACACGATTCCCTCCCTGATCACTTCGGCTTTCCGCATTGTGCTGATCGCCGTCCCAGTGTTGCTGCTTGCGAACGCCCGAAGTTTTGCGCTGCTCTGGGTCTGGTACATCTCGGTGGCCGGGATGTTCGTTCAGCTCGGGTTGAATCTGCTGCTCCTCCGGCGCGAGTTCCGGACCCGGCTGGCCTTCGAGCCCGCTCCTGCTGCTGAGGCGTGAGGCCTTTACTCCTGAGGTATTTGCGGCACCTGGCTTGCCTTCCTTTTGTCTTGGGGGGCACAGGACCCATGGGATCCGAACGTCGGGACATCAAGAGTCGGGCAGCGGTCGTACAGCGGGTCATCGACGGAATCGTTCAGAATCCAAGCGTGACGCTGTCTGTGAGCACGCTGCAGCAATGGCTCGGCGTTCCTGTCGAAGCGGCTCAGCGGATCCTCGAGCGGCTTGTCTCGTCCGGGCTCGTCCGCGAGGTGCAGAAAGGCGTCTGGGCGCGCGGCCCCTGGCCCGGCGCGCAGCGCGACTGGTATTAAAGAGGGGTCGAGCCCGTACAATAGGTAGGTTTGACTTCCGCTTCCGGTTCCACGAAAGCCTGGCTGTTCGTCCGTGGCTCCGAGTCCGTCCGCATCGTGATCGACGGGACGTCGGTTGGCGTGTACGGACCGGGCAGCCGTTTCAGCCACTCGCGATTTGGTGAGGCGATGGACGCGACGCTTCACCAGGCCGCTGTCGAACAGGCGCTCGTCGTCGATGGCTGGACGCTCGAACATTTCACGACCGATCGCCGATCGCACTCCGACGCAGCGGTGAGCCTCGAACGTCGCCACACGCCGTTGCGGCTCGTCCATCCGCGCCGCTAGTTGGATAGTTCGATAGTTGGATAGTTCGTAGTGGAAACTACGAACCAAGAACCACGAACTCACTACGAACTACCAACTATCCAACTATCCAACTTGACTGGCTTGTCAATTCGTGGACAATGCTGAAAAGCGCTTTTGGCGCTTGTCCGCCGTAGCCGGAGCGAAGGCGGACGCTCTCCCTTAATTCGCACACACGACGATTTGAAAGGCCCGCGGTTCGCTCAGCGTACCGACCGTGTGCCAGGTGTATCTTGGCTGACAAAAATTAGTGGTGATTCAACCTCAGAGCTCGCGCGCGGCGGCAGCGGCCGCCGACGGCCTGGCCAGCTGGTACACGCCCGGCCTCGTCGACGGCTTCGGCGATCGGTTGTTGATGTTCGACAACACCGAGACCGACTCACTGGAACTGCTCCGCTTCTATCCCTCGCTGACGGCGATCGATGGCTTCGAGGACGATCTTCATGAGCGCGTGCGCACGGTTGGCCGCATCCCCGACCACGCGTTCCCGCTGATTGTCGCCGTCGAGCGCCTCGATGGGGATGGCGCTCTGGCGCTCGTTTCCACGCACGTGCCCGGAAAGCGCCTGTCGGCGTTCTTCGACAAGCCGGGGCCGCGGCGCGGCCTCCACCCTGGGTTCGTTACTGGTATCTGCACGCAGGTCATCCAGGCGCTGACGGTGCTGCAGTCCAAGGGCGAGGACATCACTCACAGCGCCATCACTGCCGATCGCATCGTTGTCACGACCGGCGGACGTATTTGCGTCGTGGAACACGTCCTCGGGTCGGCACTGCGCCGGCTCAATCTGTCGGCGTCGCAGTTGTGGCGCGAATTCGGGCTCGTTTCCGCTCCGACCGCAACCGGCGCGATCCGGCTCGACGCGCGCACGGACGTGTTTCAGCTTGGCGTCGTGACGCTGGAGATGCTTCTCGGCCGGCGGCTCACGCCGCTCGACCTGAGGGATCGGCTTCCGGATCTTCTCGATCAGTGGACAGGCGCGGTCACAAAAGCGGGGCTCGCCAGCGACCGGCTCCGTTACTGGCTGGAACGGGCGCTGCAGCTGCGAACCAGCTCGTATGGCACGGCGGCGGACGCATATGCCGACCTTCGCGAGGTGCCAGGGGAGTCGCCTGCCTCGGCATTCGATCAACTCATTGGCGAATTCGAGATGCCGCTCAAACGGTCACTTCAACCCGCGAAACACGCGGCTGGACAGGTAGCCCCCATGCAAAACGCTCCTGCTCCCCAGGACTTGTCCGTTGTCAGCGTGCCGCCGCCGGTGCGGCCCGCACTGGTGCCTTCGGAGAACCGGCGGACGGATCCGCCGCCCGTTCCGCCACCATCCGCGAAGCCGGCCGCGCCGGCGCAGCCGGCGGCCCGCGGCGGCACTCGCGTCGCGAAAAAGCTCACCACGTTCAAGGTCCCGCCGGTGTCACCATGGATTGCCGCTGCGCTCGCCGCCATCGCGCTCCTCGAAGGAGGCGTGATTACGGCGCTGCTGATGCGTCAGCCGGCCCCGGCCGTGACCGCCGCCGCACCGGCACTGTCAGCTCCAGCCGCTGGACCCGCGGCTCCTCCAGTCATACTCGCTGCCGCAGCCGCCCCCGTCGTTCCGGCGGCAGCACCGCAGCAGAATGCCGCACCAGATCCGATCAAGGCGGCGGCCAGCAATCAACGTTCGGGCGGCGTGCGCATCGCCGCGCCCGTCGAGCTGAAGGTGCTGCAGGGCGACCGCGTGCTGGGCTCGTCGGCCGACGGACCGATCGTCGCAACGGCCGGAACGTATCAACTCGAACTGATCAACACCGCCCTCGGCATCAACATGCGCCGCCAGGTGACGTTCCTCGCCGGACAGATCACGAGGGTGGACGTGACGCTTCCATCGGGCCGCGTCAGCATCAACGCGCAGCCGTGGGCGGAAGTCTCGATCGACGGCAGGCCCGTCGGCGAAACCCCGCTGGCGAACCTGAGCGTGACGGTCGGCGAGCACGACGTCGTGTTCCGCCATCCCGAGCTGGGGGAGCGTCGTCAACGGATTACGGTCCGCGCCGACGCGCCGGCGCGCGTCAGCCAGTCCTTCGAAAAGTAACCTTATCGTGGCGCGGACCTAGCCACGAAGGCACGGAAACACGGAGTTTTTAGATCAGATTTCTCTGTGACTTCGTGTCTCCGTGGCAGTTTTTTGAAGAACGTTCTTGGGTTGAGCTTCGGCAGCCGGCGGCGCGGGAGCCGCGGCAATCACGCTGCTGAGGACCTGAACACCCGACGGCGTCTCCGCGGTCTCCGACGGTTCCGCGGTGACCCATACCCCCACAATGCGACGAGGCACGGCCGGCGTCTGCTCGACGAGCATCGCCGATCCATCCGCCGATTCCGAGAGCGTTCCAACTCTCACGGGCGTCGTCGGCGTCAACAGCCAGGCGACGAGGGCGTGATCCGGTGGGGCTGCGGCCAGCCGCGATCCGCTGACGATCAGCCCCTGCGAGCGGCTGACGAGCGCCTGGCCCGACGCGCCATCGCTGCCGGCAAGACGGAAGCGAATCAGATCGGGTGCCGCCATCACCGCCGAGACTCTCTGTGTCTGCAGCACCATCTCGCGCGCCTGCGCCGTCTGCTCGGCGGCTTCCGCACGGACGGCCTCCGCCTGGCGGGCGGCTTCGGCGGCCACGACATTACTCCGCAGTTCGGCGATGCGCGCGCGTTCGCCGGCGGTCTTGACTTGATCCTGCAGCCGCCAGCCGAAAATACCGGCCACAATCACCACGGCACCAAACAGCCCGGCCGCCCATTTCATCGGAATTCCGCCCTCGCGCACCTTGACATCGTCGTGCAGCGGACGGCCACCGAGCGTGACACGGGCCTGTTCCCGGCGTTCCGGCGCGTCTGCCGCGGGCGGCGGAAGCTGGCGCGGACCAGTCACCGGAGAGCTTTCGATGGTGTGCGGAAATTGGCCGCTTTCACGTGCACCATCACGAAGCTGCCCGTGCAGCCTCGTCACCTCGTCGAGCGACCACTGAGCCGACTGGTCACGTGCCGCGGCCTGACGATCGACCCGGGCTTTCATCTCCGCAACGGCTGAGGTTAACTCGCGGGTCAGCTCGTTCAGGCGCAGATGGACTTCGGTTTCGAATGCGGCAAATCGGGCTTCCGCACGCTCGACACCCTGCTGTGAGGCGCTGGCCATGGCGAGCGATACCTGGTTCAGGCTCTCCGCCTGTTCGCGGAGCTCGCGGATCGGTTCCTCCTGCATCCGCTTCAGGCTGTCCCACTCCCGTTCGATCGTCGTCTCGAGCTCGTGCAGCCTCTCAGCGGTCTCATGCTGCACGCGGCTGCTGGCATCCTTCCACTCGCTCGCGTACGCCTCGAGCTGCGCAACGGCCTGCGTATGCCGTTCGACCGTGGCGGCCCAGCGCTTCAGGTACTCGGCGTACTGGTCCGCCATCGCGGCGAGCCGCTGCTCGATCGGCGGCACGTTGGCTTCCGCCTTTTTCCAGAGACGTTCGACCTGCGATTGGAGGTTGGAGAGGCGCTGTTCGAGTTCAGGGAGTTCCAGCACGACTGCCTGCGCGCATGATACACAAAAGACCGCGCGTCGCATCGCCACGATGAAGCATTTCTCTTGCGTCGCGAGCGAGGTCACGCTACGATGCCTCCACCGCGACAAGACGAACATTTCACCCACACGTGCGAGGTGTAACAATGATCGCCGTGCGCTGCAGCTCGCTACTCGCAACCATCATCGTGCTGGCTGTGAGCACTGTCGCTGCCGCGAGCGACGAATCGCTCGCCCGCGCCAAGGATCTCTACCGGTCGGCCGCTTACGACGAAGCGCTGGCGGCGCTGGATCGGATTGCCGATGAGTCCAACGGCGCCACGAAGGTCGAGGCCAACGAGTACCGCCTCTTCTGCCTGATCGCACTCGACCGGAAAAACGACGCGCGCCTCACCATCGAGTCGATGGTCAACGCCGACCCCTTCTACCAGCTGTCCACGGATCAGGCGTCGCCGCGCGTACGCGCCATGTTCCGGGACATCCGCCAATCCCTGCTGACGGGAATAGTCCAGCGCGAGTACAACGCCGCCAAGGCCGCGTTCGACAAGCAGGACGGCGATGCCACGGAGCAGTTCGACCGCGTGCTGAAGCTGCTCGAGGATCCGCTCATCGCGCCCACCCCGGCGCTGAACGATCTGCGCCTGGTCGCGTCTGGATTCCGCGACCTCAGCAGGGCGCGCGCGCCGAAAGTGGAATTCGCGGCTGCCACCGCCCCCGTGGTGGCGCAGATGCAGGCGGCCCCGGTAACGCCGGCGGGCGAGTCGGCCGCGCCGGCCAACGGCCCGCCGCCCGCGCGATCCGGACCACCGGTCTACCGGGACGGGGATGCTGATGTCGTTCCGCCCGTCACAGTCCGGCAGGGGCTCCCGCAGTGGAACGTGCCGCAAGGCACGCGGCCGGGTGCCTGGCAACCGGAAGCCATTCTCGAAGTGACGATCAACGAGTCTGGAGACGTCGTCAGCGCCATCCTGCGGAAACCATTTCATCCGAGCTACGACCCGCAGCTGGTGAAGGCGGCGATGGCCTGGAAATACGAACCCGCACGCCGGGCAGGAGTCCCGGTCCGCTACGTAAAGCTCGTTGCTATTCGACTGGGCACCCCGAACTAGCGCATCGGTCAGATGCATGTAGCGCGGATTTCGTGGGGCGAGCCTTTGAGGCTCGCCTCGCAAACCCCAAGGGTTCGCGCCACGGTTCGACACACGCATGGCCCAGCACAAATCGACCGCTAAGGGCCCTGGCAGGCGCGTTGGTCTGCCGAAAGAGGCCGTCCGACTCACTGAAGAGCACGCCGCCGCCCGGGAAGAATTGCCCTCGGATCTCGCCTCGCTGGCCGACATTCTCGAGGCCGCGATGATCGGCGACGCGTCTGCAGCGCGGGCGGCCAGCGTCCAGTTTCCAACTCCGAGACGTCCACGGTTCGCCGACGACGCTGGGCCGCGCGAAGTCGTCCAGCCACCGCGGTCGCCGGTCCCCCTCGGCCCTGACGCGGCCGGCGCGTCGCCGCCGGAGGCCGCGGCGTTCGATGCCGTCGCACGCTCACTCGCAGCCGCCGAGGCGTGCGTACCGCTGCTGGCCCAATCAACCGGACTGCTGCGAATTGCGGCGCTCGACGTCGTCCGCGCGGAAACAGCCCGCGCAGGCGGATTGCTCCAGCTGCTCCGCTTCCTTCGCGGTGACGTGTTGCCGCCGATAACCGCCGTCTCAACGAACGCTGTCGTCCAGCGCGTGGGTCAAGCGCTCGAATCGGAGCGGCGCCTGCGCAGCATCGCGCTGACCACGCGATCGAGCGTCGCCGACGCGACGTGCGCCGGCGACGAGACGCTGCTCGCCAACACGGTTCTGGTCCTGCTGCTGATCACGTTTGCGGCCGTCGAGGGCGTGCAGAACGCTCGGGTGACGCTGTCGGTCACGGTGAGCGACGCCGAGGAAGTCGGCCTGGCGATCAGCCAGGATCACGTTGCCGCGCCGGTCAGCTGGACGGCGAGGGAGGGTTTCGAAGATCTGGGCGCGGACGGCGATCAGGCGATCGCCGTCGTCGCCCTCGCCGCCGCCCACCGCCTGGCCCGCGAATGGCACGGCCGCTTTGCCATCGCCACGGGCGAGCACTCGAGCATCCTGACGATCTGGCTGCCGACGCTGCAGCCGCAGGACTCCGAACAACTCGCACATTAGACGTTCAGCGTGAGCCTTTCGGGAACGGTAGCGTCCGCCCACGGACGAAGGCGTCCCACACTCGCACAAACGGTTCGCCTGCCCTAACGCAACACCCCAGTAACCGTCCAAGGAAGACGCAAATCCGACGGACCGTCCTTCTGGCACAGCGTTTGACGTGCCTCCAGTCGATACCCGCCTCCGTATTAGTGGTCGGACTTTCATCGGAACAGGAGTGTGGACGTGCGGCGGTATGCGGCTGATGCTCTCGACGATGTGCGCTTCGCATTCCGGCAGTTCCGCCGGCAGCCTCGCTATTGGACGCTGATTGCGTTGACACTCGTGATTGGCATCGCGGCCTCGACCAGCCTCTTTGCCATCGTCGACGGCGTCCTCCTCAAGCCCCTTCCCTACCGGCAGCCGGACCGGCTCGTGCGGCTCACGACGAATAACCTTCGCGGCGAGTATGCGCTGCTGCGCCAGCGCGCACGAACGATGGACATCGCCGCGTACTATCCGGCCCCGCGGGAGGTCACCCTCGACCTCGGTGGACGACCGGCGCGGCTTCCGGCAGCCGGAGTGACGGCTGACCTCTTCGACATCCTCGACGTGCAGCCGGTGATGGGCCGGGGATTTACCGCGAACGACATGCGGACCAACGGACCAGGAATCCACGGCGGCACCTTCTGGCGCACCTATGGCGTGGTCATCGTGAGCAACGGCGTCTGGCGGGAGCATTTCGCAGGGAGCGGCGATGTCATCGGACGTGACCTGGTGATCGAAAGCGTCCCGCACACGGTCGTCGGCGTCATGCCGCCGGGATTTCACTTTCCGTCCCGAGACGTCGCTCTCTGGTTTCCACACAACATCGACCCGGCGGACCTCTGGGCCGGAAACGTCGCGACGATGATTGGCAGGCTTCGCGGCGGCTACGGCGTCGATCAGGCGCGGTCGGAGCTGCGCACGCTGATGCCGGGCTTTCGTGCGCTCATCCCGTGGGGCAAGTTCGTTGAATCCTATGGACGGGATGCCGA
The DNA here is from genome assembly GCA_025938035.1 of Vicinamibacteria bacterium. Next base: position 8,916 of record JAICQE010000071.1, on the reverse strand, counting down.
CGTGCAGTTGCTCTCCGAATCGATCGTCGGCGGCTCGCGGCGTGTCCTGCTCGTCCTGCTCGCGGCCATTGGCGTCGTGCTGCTGGTCCTGTGCGTCAACGTCGCCAACCTGCTGCTCGCGCGCGGTCTGGCGCGCGAACGCGAAATGGTCACGCGGGCCGCGCTTGGCGCACACCGCGCGAGGCTGGCTCGCCAGGTCATCGTCGAGAACCTGACGATCAGCGTCGCGTCGGGCGTGGCCGGTGTGCTGTTGTGCATGCTGTCGCTGCGCCTGCTCCTTCGCGTGTTGCCCTCCGATCTCCCCCGGATCGAAGAGATCGGCCTCGATGCGCGCATCATCACGTTCGCGCTCGTCGTCTCGGCCGTCGCAGGGCTCGCCTTCGGCCTTCTGCCTGCCCTTCGCGCGTCCCGTGCCGGTCGCGGGCTTCTGGCCCGCGGCTCCGGAGGCGTCGTCGTCGAAGCACGCGAACGTTACGTCTCGAGTGTGCTCGCCTCTGTGCAGTTTGCGTTTGCCGTCGTCCTGGCGACGTCGGCCGTACTCCTCCTGCAGAGCCTCTGGAATCTCCTCGCAGTCGATCCCGGTTTCCGTCTCGAGCGACTGGTTATCGCCCGCGCGTCACCGCCAGGCTACGCCGAGCGCACACCTGCCTCGCGCCACCTGTTCCAACGCCAGCTCCTCGAGGAACTGCGCGGGGCGCCGGCCGTGGAGTCGGCCGCGCTGGCGAACGCCATCCCGTTCGACCGGGGATTGTTCGGCACGGTGTTTCAGATCGAAGGACGCTCGGCGAGGGAGATGACGGCTGGCGCGACGTATCTGGGGGTGACACCCGGATATTTCGAGACGATGGAAACGCCGGTCGTCGAAGGACGCGGGTTCACGGACGCCGACGGCCCGGCCAGTCCACGCGTGGCGCTGATCAACCAGCGCACCGCGCGCGGACGATGGGGCGACGCCAGCCCGATCGGGGCGCGCATCCGGTTTACCGACAACCGTCAGCCGATGATCGGCGGCGACGGCCAGCTTCCGTGGTTCACCATCGTCGGCGTTGTCGGCGACACGAGATTCAACAGCCTGACAGACGACGTCCCACCGATGGTGTACATCCCGTTGAGCCAGGCGTGGGACACGCAATCGATTCGCGTCGTCGTCAAGACCGCTGCGGCGACTTCAACGATGGCCGCTGAGCTGAGCCAGCTCGTCTCGCGAATCGATCGCACCACTGCGGTGAGCGACGTACAGAGTTACCAGGCGCAGCTCGGCGCGACGATCGCACGACCCCGTTTTGCGGCCTATCTGCTGACGGCATTCGCGTTCGTCACGGTCTTCCTTGCGGCGGTCGGTACGTATGGTGTGCTCTCACACGCAATGAGCCGCCGCGTCCGCGAGATCGGAGTGCGGCTCGCGTTCGGCGCCAGCGGTCACGACGTGTTCGGTCTGCTGTTTCGGCACGGGATGGCGCTCGCGCTCGCCGGACTTGCGATGGGCATTCCAGCGGCGGCGGCATCGACGCGATTCCTGTCGGCGCTGCTGTTTGGCGTCGAGTCGGTCAGCCCGCTCGTGTTCGCCGGCGTCGCCGGTGTACTCCTGCTGGTCGGCCTGTTCGTGTCATACGTTCCGGCCAGCCGCGCCCGGTACGTGGACCCGATGGTCGCGCTGAGATGCGAATGAGATCACAAGCAGGATCCTGATGAACAGAACAGTTTTGCTCGCCGTCGCTTTTGGCTGTGCCGCCGCATCGGCGTCGGCACAGCCAACGGTGTCCGGGGCCACCGAGTGCGCCGGGCTGCGCAACGTCCAACTGCCGGGGTTTGCCATCAGCGAGAGCACGGCACGGTGGATTCCAACAGGCCCGGCTCCGGCTCCCGGACAGTTCACTCCCGCGCCAGCCGTGACGCTGCCTGCCTATTGTCGGGTGGACGCAGTGCTCGATCGCCGTACAGGTGTCGGCGGCCAGCAATACGGGATCGGTTTCGCGCTGGCCCTCCCGGAAATGTGGAACGGGCGCCTGCTGTTTCAGGGCGGCAGCGGCTTCAACGGACAGGTGGGCGCGCCAATCGGCGCAGGTCCCGTCGGGGAGATGCCCGCGCTCGGCAAAGGGTTCGCAGTTGTCAGCACCGATTCCGGGCATCGTTCAACGAATGCCTTCGACACCGCGTTCATCGTCGATCAGCAGGCGTCGCTCGACTTCGCGTACCGGGCGGTGGACCGCGTCACAGTTGTTGCCAAAGCCATCGTCGCGCAGCACTACCGGCAGCCCGTGGCCCGCTCGTACTACACCGGATGTTCGACGGGCGGCCGCGAGGCAATGCAGGCGGCGCAGCGGCACCCGACGGAGTTCGACGGCGTCATCGTGGGGGCGCCGGCGATGCGTGCCAATTACGCCGCTCTCGGCACCGACTGGGTGAGCGTGCAGTTGAATCAGGTGGCGCCGCGCGGCGCGAACGGTCAGCCCGTTACCCGAGAAGCACTGTCCAGCACTCAGAAACAGGCTGTGATCGAGGGCATTCTCAACGCCTGCGATGCGAACGACGGGGTCCAGGACAGGCTTGTGTTCAACGTGACCGCCTGCAAGTTCGATCCAAAAACACTGGTGTGCGGTGGCGGCAACACGGGTGCCGGCTGTCTGACGGCCGCACAGGCGTCAGCCGTGGAGCGCGCATTCGCCGGGCCGCGCACGAGCGGCGGCAGGCAGCTGTATTCACCCTTCCCCTTCGATACCGGCATCGCCGATACGCAAGGAATTCCCGGACTGCTCCACGGTGCGCTGATTCCCGCTCCTGCGTCGACCACCGAGATTGAGGCCGCGGCGCGCTGGGCCGATACAGACGGGCCGTCCGCGCTGACGAACACCGCCTACTGGACGAACATGACGACGTTCGCGAACCGCGGCGGAAAGATGCTCTTCTACCACGGCGTCAGCGACCCGACGTTCTCCGCGCTCGACACCATCGACTACTACGGCCGGCTCGGCCAGGCGAATGGTGGGGCCGACGCAGTGCGGGAATGGAGCCGGTTGTTCCTCGTGCCCGGAATGGTTCACTGCGCCGGCGGGTCGATGACGACCGACGCGTTCGACCTGCTCACGGCACTGGTTGACTGGGTCGAGCGCGGAATCGCGCCTGACGCGGTCGTAGCCACACGGCGTGCAGCGCCACAGCTGACGCGCCCGCTCTGTGCCTACCCGCGCTACGCCCATTACACCGGCAAGGGCGATCCACAACAGGCGGCGAGCTTCGAGTGCCGGGCTCCCTAGTTGGTAGTTGGTAGTCGGTGGCATTAGCGATGACTGACCAGTTGTTTCGACATCTGCGCTACGCGGTCCGTTCTCTGGCGCGGACGCCGGCGTTTACGGCCACTGCGGTCCTGACGCTGGCGCTCGGTCTCGGGGCCAACGTTGCCGTTTTCTCGGCGATGGACGCTGTGCTCCTGCAGCCGCTGCCGTTTCCGGACGCCGATCGCCTGGTCCACCTCGCGCAAACGAGCAATGCTTCCGGCGAGACGACCGTGGCACACGTCCGCATCGAAGACTGGAACCGTTCCGCCTCAGTGCTCGAGGCTATCACCGGCTACCAGGTCGAAGACGTCGCCGACAGCACGGCGATACCGGCACAGCGCGTCCGGCGCGCCGTTGTTTCGCCACGCTTCCTTGACGTCTGGAGAGTTCCGCCGATCGTCGGGCGCGCCTTCGAGGACTCGGACCACCGAGTGGGCGCCCGGGACGTCGTGCTGATCAGCGAGCGCTATTGGCGCACCCGGATGGATCGTGATCCGAACGTGCTGGAAAGGACAGCCCGCGTCGGCGACCGGAACTACGGGGTGGTGGGCGTCCTTCCGGACTCGTTCGCGTTTCCGGACCGGAGCGTGGACTGGTGGATGCCGGCACCAGTGGACGCACCATGGGCAACATCCCGGCAGAACGTCGGCTTCGTCGCCGTCGGCCGTCTGAAACCCGGCGTCACAGTGGAACAGGCGCAGGCGAATCTGGCCGACGTCCAGGCGCGGCTCGGCGAGCTGTATCCCAACACCGACGCGACAATCGGCGTCCGCGTCACGCCCTACAAGGAACGCCTGGTCGGCGGCGCAGGGCGATCGTTGTGGCTGCTGTTTGGCTCAGTATCAATCCTTCTCGTCATCGCGTGCACCAACATAGCGGCCCTCTTGCTGACCCGCGGGACGAAACGCCGTCGCGAACTTGCTGTGCGGTGCGCTCTCGGCGCCTCGCAGGCGTCGCTCGTGACGCAGACGTTCGCGGAGGCGGCAGTGCTCGCCTGCGCCGGAAGCGTCGCCGGCGTGGTTGTCGCCACAGCCACGTCCGCGACTTTCCGCCTGCTGGCTCCCGATCTTCCGCGTCTCGATGAGGCCGCAGTCAATTTCAGAGTGCTGGCGTTCGTCGTCGCATCCGTCCTGGTAACGACGCTGCTCTGCGGCGTCTTTCCCGCGCTCCGAAGCGCCCGGCTCGCGACATTCACGATCGTCCGCAGCGCGGAACCTGCTCGAAGGCGCGTCTGGCAATGGCTTCCCGCCGGTATCCAGGTCGCGTGTTCAGTGGTCCTGCTGGCGGGGGCAGGTCTCCTGCTCCGCAGTGCCGACAGGCTGTCCCGTGTGGACCCCGGCTTCGACGCCGAGCGCGTGCTCACGTTCCGGGTGAGCGGCAGCTATGCCGAGCCTGGGGACTTCAGATCGTGGAACCAGCGCATCGTCCGCCTGCTCGACGAGCTGAACGCCGTGCCCGGTATAGACGCCGCGGCAACGTCACTGTGGCTTCCCGGAATCGGCAACCGCGATCAGGTCGCGTACACGCTCGTCGAGCGCCAGGCATCCGAGTCGCGGGTCGTCGCGGAATGGCGCGTCGTCTCCTCGACCTATTTCGATGCGATGCGGATCCCGGTTGTCAGCGGCGAGCTCTGTCGTCAGACCGGCGGCTGGATGGTGAACCGCCGATTGGCCGAACGGTATGCGACGACCTCCTCGATCGTCGGACTGCATCTCGCCAGGAGCGTTGGTCCATCGGGCCTCCGAACGGACCCGGGCGGCGTTCGCATCGTCGGCGTGGTCGACGATGCGCGGGAGATCGGCGTCGATCAGGAGCCGGTGCCTACCGTGTACGGCTGCTTCAGCGCGCCGACACCGTCCCCCTGGTTCCTGGTCCGGACCGCCGGCGACCCGGCGGCGGTCGCTGGAGCGGTTCGCGTCACAGTCAATGAGCTCGAACCGCTCCGCGCCATTTACGACGTCGTCCCGCTCGCAGAGCGAATCGGCGACGCGCACGCGCAGAATCGCCTGCGCACCGTCCTGCTGACGCTGTTCGCGTGCTGCGCACTCGGGCTCGCGTGTCTGGGAATCTACAGCGCACTCAGCTCCGCCGTCGGACAACGCCGCCACGAGGTCGGCGTGCGTCTGGCACTTGGCGCGAACCGCTCGAGCATTCTTCGCCAGTTCCTGTGGGAAGGTGTGCGTGCCGCCGCGATTGCGTCAGTGACAGGATTCCTGCTCTCGCTCGCGACCTCTCGCGTGCTGTCCGGGATGTTGTACGAGGTGACGCCGTCCGACCCCGCAACGCTCGGCGGGGTCGTCGGCGTCGTGCTCACGGTAGCGGCGCTCGCATCCCTGATTCCCGCGACGCGTGCCGCGCTGCTGCCACCGATGCGGATACTGCGCGAGGAGTAGTGTGTTGACTGACCAGCTGCTGCGCAACTTGCGACAGGCAGTCCGTTCTCTGATGCGGACGCCCGCGTTCACGGCCACTGCGGTCCTGACTCTGGCGCTCGGCATCGGCGCCAACAGCGCGGTCTTCTCCGCCCTCGACGCAGTGCTGCTGCAGCCGCTGCCCTACCCGAATCCGGATCGACTGGTCCGGCTGGGTCAGACGACGGCGCTCAGCGACGACACGTTCGTCGCAGCTATCCGGGCAATGGACTGGCAGCGACTGACCCACTCGTTCGAAGCGATTACCGGACACGTGACCGAAGACGTTTCCGACGTCACCGGTGAAATGCCGGAACGTATCCGCCGCGCGCGGGTGTTGCCGGGGTTCGTACAGGTCTGGGGCATTGCACCCGCACTTGGCCGCGGGTTTACGGACGACGAGCACCGTCTTGGTGGTCCGTCCGCCGTAATGATCAGCGAGCGCTATTGGCGGCGGCGGTTCGCGGGATCGCGTGACGTTCTCACGAAGACGGTGACGTTCGGCGGTCGTTCATATCAGGTTGTCGGCGTGATGCCCGCGACCTTCGCCTTTCCCGAGCGCGACGTGGACTGGTGGTCACCGGAGGCGATCGGCGCTCCGTGGTCGGCGAATCGGGCGTTCAGATACATCACGGCCATCGGCCGGCTTCGATCTGGGGTCACCATCGAGCAGGCGCGTGCCGACCTCGAGGCGGCGCAGGCGCAGTTGTCGCGGACGTTTCCAGAAGCGGAGAAGGGAATCCGGCCGCTGATTCTGCCGCTGAAGGAAGACATCGTCGGCGGCAGCCGCCGATCTCTGTGGCTGCTGTTCGGCGCCGTGACGGTACTCCTGCTGATCGCCTGCAGCAACGTCGGCGCGCTGCTCCTGTCGCGCGGCATCCAGCGCGCCCATGAAATCGCAGTCCGTTACGCGCTCGGCGCATCGCGGATGTCAGTCAGTCTGCAGCTGCTCGTCGAGGCCGGTGTCCTGGCGCTCCTCGGCGGTCTCGGTGGCGTGGTCGTGGCAATCGGAGCGACCGCAGGACTGCAACGCCTGGCCGCCGACCTGCCGCGATTGCACGAGGCGGGACTTGACGCGCGCGTTGCCGTGTTCACGGGGGTCAGCGTTGTCTTTGTCACGCTGCTGTGCGGGGTAATACCAGCGTGGCGCGCCGCCGGCAATCGGAACCTCGCACGGACGGAGGACGTCCGTGTGTCGCCCCGCCGCTCGATGCAGTGGCTTCTCGCGGGCATACAGGTCGCCCTGTCGGTCGCGCTGCTCTCCGGCGCCGGGCTCTTGCTTCGCAGCGCTGCCGAGCTGATGCGCGTGGAACGGGGGTTCGACTCCGAAGGCGTCCTCACGTTCAGGATCAGCGCGCGGTTTGGGGAGGAGCAGGACTACGGCCGGATCGTCCGGCGGATCAACCGGACGCTCGACGAGTTGAGCACCCTGCCGGGCGTGAGCGCCGCGGCCACGAAGGAAGTGCCGACAGGCATTCCGACTTCCCTGCCGGGGGAAGTGGAGATCGTCGAAGACCGTGTCAGGGGCCGAATGGCGGTCGAGTTGAGAGCGGTGTCGCCGAGCTATTTCAAAACGCTGCGGATTCCGGTGGTGGACGGCCAGCTCTGTGGGCGTCCCGCCGGTGCCGAGGGCACCACCGAAGTGATGGTGAACCGTGCGTTCGTCGACCGGTATCTGGCCGGCAGATCGCCGCTCGGGTTGCACCTGGCCGCCCGGACCCAGGATCGGATCGTCGGCGTGGTTGGCAACGTGCGCGAGCGAGGCATCGACGTCGAGCCCGTGCCAACGGTGTACTCGTGTTTCAGCGCGCCCACGCCGTTTCCCTTGTTTCTCGTCCGCGCGACAGGTGACCCCGAGGCGCTCGCCGGCGTGATTCGCCGGCGAATCTACGCTCTCGAACCGCTGCGATCCGTCTACGACGTCATGCTCCTCGACGATCTCATTGGGGACGCCTATGCCGAGAACCGGCTGCGGACAGTCGTCCTGACGGTGTTCGCGGTCTCGGCGCTGCTGCTGGCGTGTCTCGGGATCTACGGGACGCTCAGCTACGCCGTGAGCCGGCGCCGTCGCGAAGTCGGCCTGCGGCTGGCCCTTGGCGCGGGCCGCCTCCACATCCTTCGCCGTTTCGTGTGGGAAGGCGTGCGCGTTGCAGCGATCGCCTGCGCGGCCGGACTCGTACTGTCGCTCGCCGCGACCCGTGCGCTCGCAGGAATGCTCTTTGGCGTGACGCCATCCGATCCGGGCACGCTCACAGCCGTCCTCGCCCTCGTGCTGCTGGTGGCGGCACTGGCCTCGCTCGTACCCGCCGCGCGAGCCGCCCTGGTGGAGCCGATGCGTATCCTGAGGGAAGAATAGCCGGCCGCACCTCTTCGCTCTTCCAATCCGTATTGGGCTTCGGTAGCGCCAACCGTTTTTCGGACTGGCCGTCCAAGAATTGGATCGTATGAAGCGAATTCACGGATTGTGTGTCGTGCTTCTCTTTCTGACGACGCCAGCGATGGCTCAGTCAGTTGCACGCGGCCCTGACGAATGTGCGGCGCTGCAACAACTGCAACTGCCGGGTTTTTCGCTCACTGAGGTCACGGCGGAGTGGATTCCAGCCGGGCCGAGGCCGCACCAATTCGCGAAGGGCGTCACTATTGTGGTGCCGGCGCACTGTCGGGTGCAGGCGACGATCAATCGCCGGCAGGGAGCGAACGGCCAGTCGTATGGGATCGTCTTCGCACTCGCGCTTCCTGCCGCCTGGAATGGCCGCTTTCTCTTTCAGGGAGGTGGCGGCTTCAACGGTGTTCTTGCCGATCCGCTTGGAGCCGGCGTCGCGGGAGACATGTCTGCGCTGATGAGGGGGTTCGCCGTCGTCAGCACCGATAGTGGGCATCGTTCACCCGGGAATAACTCGCTGGACACCACGTTCATGGCCGACCAGCAGGCCTTGCTCGACTTCGCCTATCAGGCGGTCGAACGCGTGACGGCGGCCGCCAAGGCCGTCATCGCGCGGCACTACGCAACACCCGCCTCACGCTCGTACTACGTCGGCTGTTCGACCGGCGGCCGCGAAGCGATGCTCGCGGCGCAGCGCTATCCGATGGAGTTCGACGGAGTAGTTGCCGGCGCTCCCAACATGCGTATCTACTACGCCGCGCTTGGCACCGACTGGTTCAACACGCAGCTGAATCCGTTAGCCCCGCGCGGGAGCAACGGACAGCCGGTGACACGAGACGCACTCTCC
>JAICQE010000035.1 GCA_025938035.1 Vicinamibacteria bacterium | reverse complement strand
GCCTCCGTCCTCGGTGATCTCTGTGCGAGATCGCCTCCGTGACCTCCCCTCGCTCTGTGACCAGACGCTCGCTCAGAAGCTCACTTTGCCCGCATCCGCCAGCACGATCTCGCGATAAACCGGCAACGCCCAGCCCTTCTTCATCAGATCGTCGTAGCTGCGCGCCACCCTGGTCTCGTAATCACGCTTGTCCCGGTACAGCTTCTTCAATTGCGCCGGCGTGAGGTCCATCTCGTAGCCAGCCAGCCCGCACAGCTGATTCTGGGCCTCGGGACCGCGAACCGCGACGAACGGGTGCGCGTTCGGAATCGGCGGATTGGCGCCTTCGTTCCGTACGCCATATTTCTTCGCCGGCACGTCGACGTACGGGCTGCGAATGCCGCCGCGGGCGTTGCCGTGCTCGTCGAGCGCCATCAGCGAGCCGTCGTTCTCCACGTTCCGATCGACGAGAATGCGGTCGGCGCGCGGCGGCACGGTGCCTTCGTCGATCCACTGCCACAGATGATGGAGCGCGACCGACATGTACGCCGCCATCGGATAGCGGCTGATCGGCAGGCCGCACGGATTCGGGTAATAGGCGGCGGCGTCCCGCGAATCGATGTGAGCCATCCCGGCGAACTCATATACGCGGAACCGATTGCCGGGCTCGTCGCCGTCCTGACGCGTGGTCGACCCGTTACCGGCCACCTCGGTCATGGTCGGTACCTGGATCATCGGTACGTCGACGCGCTGAATATTGGCGCCATTGCTCGTGGGCATGAAGCCGTCGTAGATCGGCTGCAGGTCTGCGAGACGAAGCACCATGTGCGCGGGCAGGTAATTGATGAGAACTCCTGCCGATGCCGACGTCCCTGCGAGCACCATTTTGCGGATGGGCAGCGCCGCGAGCGGATTGGACGGCTGCTTCGACTTGATGAGCGCGCCGACCTGCGCCAGGATCTCAGGCGCCTGCCCCTGCTGCACTTGCAGCTCCTTGTACCGGTCGCCGTTGAATTCGACGAACGGCGTGTGCGTGCTCGTGAGGATGTCGAGCGCGATGTGCCCCGCGTCCATCGAGTAGCGATGCGTGAAATGGAACATCCACGCGTTTCCGCTGGGGTGCATCGATTCGGCCAGCACGAGCCCGCTGAACGCGCGGTTGTCGGACGGCTTCCGGACGACGATGCGCGTCTTGTACGGCTGGCCGTTGGCGGTGCCTGATACGAAGTATTCCCTGGCCTCGTACTTCCAGTTCGCCATGTCGTCGCCTGTCGGCAGCGCCATCAGCGACTCGAACATCGGCCCGGGGCCAGTGATCTCGGCGGAGATGACGGGCAGCGGCGTCGCCGTGGGCGAGGCTGGCAGATTCGAAGGCTGAGCCGCGCCAGCGCCACGGCCGCCCCGCCCTCTCCCCCCATCCCCCGCTCCCCTCCCCCCTTCCCCCACTCCTCTTGCCCCCTGCGTGGGGATTGCGGACTGCGCCGTCAGGGAGATGACGCCGACCGACACCACGACAACGGCGAAGGCGGCCCGACCAGTCCATCGACGCACTGCTGGCATGAGGAGCTCCTGTGAAGACGGATTTCGCCGGAAAGAATACTCCAAAGTACGATCGACCCATGAGCGACACGATCATCGACGTCACGCCGCTGGGTTCCCGCTGGGAGACGCAGGACCCGTTTCTTTTCTGCGTTCACCACGTCGACCACTACCCGAAAGGCAACGAGCACCTCGGTCCCGTCGCCTCGCTCGCCGGACGGAACATCGGACAGGACTTCGAGGGGATCGACGGCTGGCGGATGTACCACGGCGACGTCGTCCCGGGATTCCCGCAACACCCGCACCGCGGATTCGAGACCGTGACCATCGTCCGGCGCGGCTACATCGATCACTCGGACTCGCTCGGCGCCACCGCGAGGTTCGGCATGGGCGACGTACAGTGGCTCACCGCCGGCGCGGGCGTCGTGCACTCGGAGATGTTTCCGCTGCTCGACCCGAACGGGCCGAATACGCTGGAGCTGTTTCAGATCTGGCTGAACCTGCCGGCGAAGAACAAGCTCGTGCCGCCCTACTTCACGATGTTCTGGGACAAGGACATCCCCAGGCGGCGACGGACGGACGCCGCGGGCCGACGCACGGAGGTCACGGTGATTGCCGGCGCCCTGGACGATGCGACGCCATTGACGCCGCCGCCGGATTCATGGGCGTCGAATCCGGAGTCCGATCTCGCGATCTGGTCGATTGCGCTCGAGCCCGGCGCGTCCTGGACCGTGCCCCCGGCGCGCGACCGGCGGACCGCACGTACACTCCACTTCTTCGCGGGCAGCGGACTGCGCGTCGACGGTCGGACGATCGAGAACCCGGCGGCGATCCGCGTCCACGCCGACCGGTCGACTGCGATCGACGCGAGCACCGCGCGCGCCGAGATCCTGCTCCTGCAGGGGCGGCCTCTCTCCGAACCCGTGGCCCAGTACGGACCGTTCGTCATGAACACGCGCGCCGAGCTGGAGCAGGCGTTCAGAGACTACCAGCAGACGCAGTTCGGAGGATGGCCGTTCCCGGTGAACGCACCGGTCCATCCGCGGGAAGCCGGCCGATTCGCGCGCCATGCCGACGGGAGGGTGGAGAAGGCCTAAGGGCCAGGGAGGAGGCCCGATGCGAGTTCGTCCGCGGGCGTCACGGTGACGCGCAGCGTCTCGAGACACACCGACGCGAAGCAGGGGTCCACGACGTTCGCGCCCCTCGCGCCGGCAGGTTTGATCAACACGAGCCGCTCCGCGCCGAGCTGCCCGGCCACCCACGCCGCGATGCTGTCGCTGGTCACATCCCAGCTGTGCGGCAGCGGATCCGCGTCCCGCAGCCAGCGGAAGGGGGCGAGAACCCCGATCTTCCCGCGGCTCACCGTCACGTTCACGTCGGCCTCGGTCGTCACGACGGGGGCGCGGAGGCGCTCGGCCAGCACCCAGGCGTACTGATCCATGGCCAGGATCGCCGTCCAGTGCGCGGCATCCTCAGACATACCGATTCGCGTGTCGACGTCGCGGACGGCGTCTGCGAACGGTCCGCCGCCTGGAACGATCAACACGCGCCGACCGTGGGAGATTTCCGCGATCGCGGCGAGCGCCGCGTCGAACTGCGCGCGATCGGCGAGCAGGCTTCCACCAACCTTGATGACCAGCAGGCGGGCCGCCGCGCGATGGGGATGCGGCGTCAGCGGAACGCCGGCGATGAGCAGCGCAACGCAGGCGGCCGGAGCGCGGAGCGCCGCGTCCCTCCCAAGTCCGTCCGCCAACAGCTGGACGTCCAAGCCCGCGGCTCGTGCGGCGTCGCGCCCGAGGAATGCGCCCAATCCGGCGACGACGGCGGTGCGCAGCGTCGGGTGCCGTCCTGTCACGAGGCGAATCGCGTCCGTAATCCGCGCGACCTGCGCGGCGGCGAGCGCGTCCGCGATTGCCGCGACACCGGATTCGTCGATCAGCTCCCGATCGGCGCACACGGCGCGAGCCAGGCGCTCGCCGGCGTACTCGCGCGTTGCAGGACGGCCGTCTGGCGTCGCGACACTATAGTCGCCAGGGTCGAGGTTGCCGCGCCACAGATGAACGTCTCCGGCCAGCGCGAAGCCTTCCGCCGACACGCCGGCCATCGAACCGCGATACGGCACGTGCGTCGCGATCGCTTCGATGGGAGTCCGCAGCGCGCCTGAGTACACGAGCTCCCCGGAGGCGAGCCGTGCGGGGTCGGTGTGACCATCCGCGGCGACGCGACCGGCGACGATCGGAATGAGATCCGTGGTGGTGGTTCCCACATCGACGAGGAGCGCGTCGGGATGAGACTGTGCGACGACATACGCGGTGGCCGCCCAGTTCGCCGCCGCCACCGCGAGTGGATTCCGGCGCGCATCGTCGGGACTGATGAACGTGCCGGCAGCGGTGAGGACCCGAATGTCTCCGGCCGGAAAGGCGGCGCCGATCGCATCGAGCACGAACGCCACGCCTTCACGCTTGGTGCGGAACATCTGCGACAACTCGGCGGTCATCGTCACCGCATGAACGTCGCCGGACGACATCCCGACGTCGGCGGCCAGCTCGCGAAGCACGATGGGAAGCGCGTCGGGCGCGCGCTGGAGCTCGAACGCGCGTCCGCGCGCCGCCAGCACCACGCCGCCGTGCGCGACACGCGCGGCTTTCGTGTTCACCCCGCCGATGTCCCAACCAATCACCATGCTTGAAATCCCAAACCCAAATCCCAAATCCCAAACCCCAAATCCCGATCCCCGATCCCCGATCCCTGATCCCTGATCCCGAATCCGAATCCCGAATCCCGAATCCCGAATCCCGAATCCCGAATCCCGAATCCCGAATCCCGAATCCCGAATCCCTGAAACAATACCTCTCATGCGCATCGCCGGCGTCATCGACCTCCTTGGCGGCCACGCGGTGCACGCGCGCGCTGGCGACCGTCAGCGATACGCACCGGTAGCCTCCGTCGCCGGCGACGCGGCGGCCCTCGGCCGCCGGTACGTGGAGGCTGGCGTCACAGATCTCTACGTCGCGGACTTGAATGCGATCCTGTCGCGCCCCCGGCAGGACGCGCTCATTCGCAGCCTTGCCGCCGTCGGCGCGCCGTTGTGGCTGGACGCCGGGACGTCGTCTGTCGACGCAGCGCGGGAGTGTCTGACTCTGGGTGCCTCCCGCGTCATCGTCGGCCTCGAGACGCTCACGACGTTCGACGCGCTCCACGCAATCTGCGCCGCCGTCGGGGGGAACCGCGTTGCGTTCAGCCTCGACCTCCGCGATGCACAACCGTTGAGCACGATGGCGGCCGCCCCATCAGCCAATGCGCGAGGCATGGCGGCAACGCGGCAGCCGAGTCTTCATGTGGCCGCCCTCGCGCGCCAGGCGGCCGATGCGGGAGCCGGCGCAGTGATCGTCCTGGACCTCGCGCGCGTCGGCAGCCGAAGCGGTCCCGATCTGGAGCTGGTGCGGCTGGTACGCGAACTGGTGCCTGGTGTGATGGTGCTGGCGGGCGGAGGAATCCGCGATGCCGACGATCTGGCGCGGCTGGCGCGAGTCGGCTGCGACGGCGCGCTGGTGGCCACGGCGCTGCACGACGGACGTCTCAGCGCCGCGGACATCGCGCGGTTCGCGGAACATCGAACTCCGAACAGCGAACAGAGAACCGAGAAGCGGACCTGAGCACGAACAGAGAAGCGAGCAACCAAGAAATCTGAACAGCGCGTCTTACGCGATGGCCTCCCGATAGACAGCCGTCTGCCCGAAGTTCTCCTCGACCTCCATCTCGATTGCCGTCAACCCGCGTGCTTCTCGCGCCTCGAGCTCGACCTTCAGGCGCGTGGTCAGCATCTGCGCGAGCATCTCGACCGTCGTGTTCGGGATCGGCAGCAGCGCGCAATCGCGGCGCGGAAACAGATACCGCGGCTTGCCGTCGACGTCCACGCGCACGTTCTCGCCTTCCTCGAACACCTTGACGCGTTCGCTCTGCAGCGGCAGGAGGACCAGGTGATCGATCTCGTCGCACAGCTTCTTCATGATCCGCTTCAGCTCGACGAAGTCGAAGACGAACCAGCTCTCCTCGTGCAGAGCGCCTTCGATCGTCACGCGTACGCGGTAGTTGTGGCCGTGCAGTCCTTCGCAGCGATGGCCGGCGAAGGTGATGAAGTGCGCCGAGGCGAACACGAGGTAATCCTTCGTGACCGAGACGCGGAACTCACCGCGAGACATCTGTGTTCCATCCTCCGTCGAGCAGCTCCACGAAGATCGCGGCCGCCGTCAGATCGGCGGTCGTCCCCGGATTGGCCGTGTGCCGGACATCGCGGAGTGCCGCATCCATCTCGTCCAGCGCGCGGCGGCCTTCCGGGGAGCGTACTCCGCCGGCGGCCATTACCGCACGCGCCCTGCGCGAGACATCGGTGGCAATCTCCGCGCCACCCCGCCGACAGACGTGCGTGTCGGGCCGCGCCGCGAGCACCGTCAGGAAGGCCTCGACCACGGCATCGTCCCATGACAGGCCCGCGGCTCTTGCGCCGCGCAGCGCTGGAGCGGCCACCTCGAAAGTCGTCTCGAACGCCGTCGCGTACTCGCGGGCGATGCCATCCCGCCCGGCGGCCAGCCGCATGGCTTCGAGCAGGGTCACCGTGGGCTCATCCGCAACGTCCTGGTCGTCCGCGTGTCCTAATCCGCCCGGCCGGGCGAGTCGAATTGCCGCGTACACGTCGCGCGCATCGTCCACAGAGGTTTGATCGAGCACCTCGCGCACCGCCCGCCGCATCCGCTCCCACCCCCCGCTCTGACCCCCCTCTGTCCCCGCTCTGACCGTGCTCTGACCCCGCTCTGACCCCGCTCTGACCCCGGTCCGACCCCCGAGAATCGCGGCGCGGGCAAGGGGGGTAAACAGGAGCACGATACCCAGATTCGTGTTGGAGGGGACCCAGCGGCTAGTGGCCTCGACGGCCCTTCGGATCGTCATCCCCAGCGGTTGCTCACCCGCGGCCGCGAGCGGCTCGCCGATGGCCACGGCGCTCGCCAGGAAATGCTCGTACCTCGCGTCGGCAAAGTGACGCCCGGGCGACACATTGCCGGGCTTCGGAGCGCTCACCTCGAGAAGACACGCCAGCTGCGCTCCGGCTGCGACGTCGCGCGGCGACATCACATCCGCCCGGCCGGCGGCGGCGCGTCGGTGGCGTATGCAGGCATTCCGCGGCCTGCCGCCACCTCCAGATGTCGAACGATGGCGCCCGCGACGTCGAGCCCCGTCGCGCGCTGCAGGCCCTCCCAGCCCGGAATCCCGTTCACTTCCAGCACGAAGACCGAGCCGTCGCGGGACGGCAGCAGATCCACCCCCGCATAGTCAGCGCCCACCAGCCCCGCCGCGCGGACGGCGAGCTGCGCCCACGCATCGGGAAGCTCGAACGGACGCACCGCGGCGCCTCGGGCAACATTCGTCCGCCAGTCCGTGCCCGTCGCGGTCCTCTCAATCGCTCCGAGCACACGATTCCCCACCACGACGGCGCGAACATCACGCCCTCCATGATCGACGACGCGCTGAACATAGAAGACCGAGCGCACCTGTTCCAGCGCACGGGTGACGCGAAATGCGACGTCGGGATCGCTGACCCGGACCATACCGTGTCCCATCGACCCGAACAGAGGTTTGATGACGGCGTCGCCGAATTCGCGCACAGCCGCCATCGCATCTGCCACACCCTCGCACACGACCGTCTCGGGCGTCGGAATTCCCGCCTCGTGAAGGAGAGCGGTTGTGTAGAACTTGTCCACGGAGCGCTCGATGGCGACGGGCGCATTCATCACGAGGACGCCGTGTTCCTGCAGCCAGTGCAGCGCGTCCACACGGTAGATGATCTGCTCCAGCGATCCGTTCGGGATGATTCGCGCGAGCACGGCGTCGGCCTCGAGCAGCTGATCCGCGTGGCTCGACAATCGGCCAACCCGGCTACCCATGCGCGCGACGAGCCCTTCGTACGGAACAACCGTCGCGGGATGATCCCGCTCCGCGAGCGCCCGGACGAGCTCGTCCGTGTGCCAACCGATACGCGCGCTGAGGATCGATACCTTCATGCGACGGTCAGTTGCCGAACATCGACCGGCGCAGCACCTCCGCGTTCAGGTGTCCGCCGTGGAACGTCCGCCCCGTCACCGAGCTCGTGATCCACACTTCAGCGGGGCTGAAGAGCATGGGATCGATCTTATAGAAGTCGTTGTCGTAGCGTTTGAAGATGTCGTAGAACGGCGTGCCGTAGTCGGACGACGCCGACGAGGGCAGGCGCGCCGCCAGGTCGGCGAGCCGTTCGTCATCGGCGCGCACCGTGTAGCGGACCTGGCCGCCGTACAGGACGCAGTCGTTGGTGCGGCCGATCGCGCGCATGTCGTTCTTCGCGATCGGCGGGACGGGAGCCGTGCCGATGGCGCTGACGACGCGCGTGATGTCGAAGCCGAGCGTCTCCATCTTGTGGAGCCCGGTCTCGACGACGCGCGCCGCGATCTGGACGCCGCCCGCCAGGCTCGCGGTGGGCGCGATGGCCAACGTCAACGCGCCCGGTGCGATCCCGGCCTTCGTCGCAATCCAGGCGGCGACATCCTCGGTCGGGAGCGTCCGCCCTTCGAGCACCAGGACGCCGCGAGCCGCATCCTCGGCGTATCCGACCTTGCCGAACAGCTCCTTCTCGACCCTGGCGCGCGCCCGCAGCGGTCCGGACCCCATCGCAAAGAAGCCGTCGGGGTTGATCGCCCATCCCGCGTACTGGGATGCCATGCACGACTCGGTGGGGTGGTCGGTCCACACCTGCACGCCGGACCATGACTCGTGATCGATCGACAGCGGCACGTAGTCGACGTGCCCGAGGCCGCCCATGCACAGCCGGGCCAGCGCGAGACCCGCCGCGAGTCCCCCAGGGACGTTCACGCCGGCGTCGAGGATCCGCGCGCCGTTCGACAGGACATCCACGCGCAGACGCAGCTCGGCCGCCCGCGCGATGCAGTCGTCGGCGAGCGTCCACGCCCGCTCGTTCATGTCAAGGCTCGTCATCGTGTCCTCAATCATTTGGTCTGGCAGTGCGTTTGCGTGCGTCCACGGCCATGAGAAAGCCCAGCAGCGACCGCACTCTTGACGCCGAGCGCCGCGTACTCGCGCGCCGCCATCGCCCGGCTCTTGCAGGCGTACCCGTGCGCGCCGACGACATCGAGCCGACGAGAGGCCTGCACTCCATTGCGATTCTGTTTCGCGTCCTCGCGGGACTTCTGGGCCTCATCATCGTCCTGCAGATCGCGAGCGGTGTCACCAGTGTCGAACGAATCTCGTACGCCGTACTGCTCGTCGAACTGATTCGGCTGACGGTCTTCGCGGGCCTCCTCTGGGCGGCCGGCGAGCTCGCCGATCTCTTCGTCACGTCGCATCACGACCTCCGCTCGATCCGCATCCTGCTCGCGCGGCTGAATCATCAGGCGCCGCGAGGAGGCGTCGATCGCGACGCCGACATCGATGGCGTGCCGTAAGAGGGAACAGAGTTCACGGAGACGATCTCGCACGGAGTCCACAGAGGACAGAGGCGCACAGAGACGAGCCGGTTACCCCGCGCTGCGCGCGGGCATGGATCGAGAGAATGCCGTACGCAAGCAGATCGGAATGAGAATAGCCTGCTTGCGTATGGCATTCTTTCGATCCATGTGCCGGCCCGTTCGGGCCGGCGGCAACCGACTCGTTCCGGATTCTGTGCGTCTCTGTCCTCGGTGATCTCTGTGTGAGACCGTCTCCGTGCACTCCGTCTCCTCCGTGAGCGTCCCTCCGCGTATAATTCGCCCCCATGCGAAACACACTTGCGCGACCGGTCTCCACGCTGTGGCTCGCGACAATCGCGTGTGCCGCCGTGCTCTCCGCGGCTGATGCCTACACCGCCGTCGGGGACTGGCTGAAGCTGCCCGAGGGCCGCGCGCAGCTGGGCAACATGCACGGCGACGTCGCCGTGAGCTCGAACGGCGAGGTCTACGTCAGCGTGCAGGACCCGGAGGCCGGGCTGCAGGTGTACGCGCCGGACGGCCGGTTTCTGCGGAACGTGCCCAACGCCCCCCAGGACCTGCACGGCTTCGTCATCCGCCGCCAGCCTGACGGCGAGTTCATCTACGGCTCGCGCATGCGGGGCCAGACGATTCTGAAGATGGCGCTCGACGGGACGGTGGTGCTCTCGATCCCCGCATCCGCGATACCGGACGACTTCAAGGTCAGAAACGCACGCTCCGGACAGCTCGCCGTGCTGTTCACCGGCACGGAGGTCGGGCCGAATGGAGACATTTACGTCACCGACGGCTACGCAAGCGATTTCATCCACCGCTTCGATCGCACGGGAAAATACCTGGCGTCGTTCGGCGGGAAGAAGCCGCCCTACAGCTTCAATACGCTCCACAAGATCGCCCTCGACACACGATTCCAGCCCGCGCGGCTGATCGGCACCGACCGCGCGAACAATCGCGTCGTGCACCTGTCGCTCGACGGCGAGTTCCTCGGCGTCGTCGCCTCGGGACTGCTGCTGCCGGCGGCGGTCGCCATCAGCGGCGATCACGCGATCGTCGGCGAGCTGACCGGACGCGTGACGATTCTGGACAAGGCGGGCGCCGTGGTGGCTCACCTGGGCGCGAACATCGAGCCTGGCGTCGGCGGAAACAAGATGCCGCCCGAGCAGTGGCGCACGGGGTTCTTCGTCGCGCCCCATGGCGTGGCAGTGAACGGGCGTGGCGACCTGTTCGTCGCCGAGTTCAGCGCCTTCGGGCGGGTGCACCGCTTCGACAAGAAGTGAACGCCGGAGGTCGGAGGTCGGAGGGCGAAGGTTGGTGTTCACAGAACCGGCCGCAGATCGGCCTGCCGTAGAATTCGACGTCGACAGTAACGCTCTGTGGCGCTTCCGATAGGCACCCGTCTCGTTTGAAATCCAGTCCGCGCTCGGCTCGGGCGGAATGGGCGAGGTCTACCGCGCGCGCGACACGCGCCTGCAGCGCGACGTGGCGATCAAGGCGCTGCCGCCGGCATTCTCAGCCGATCTCGACCGGCTCCGCCGCTTCGAACAGGAGGCGCGAGCCGCCGCCGCCCTCAATCACCCGAATATCCTCGCTGTCTACGACGCTCCCTACATTGTCGCGGAGTTGCTCGAAGGGCAGACGCTGCGGGATCGGCTCACATCCCCCGCGACGCCCGGCACAAACCCCGAGACGCCGAACGCGCCGCTACCGGTGCGACGGCGATCGACTGTGCGGTGGAGGTCGTGAAGGGACTTGCCGCCGCGCACGAGAAAGGGATCGTTCACCGGGACCTGAAGCCCAAACCGCCTCGTGTGAGTTACGACCGCCGAAGAAGCTGAAGGCGGGTCGGGCACCGTGGGGATCTTCGTGCTCACTCCATCACGACGAAGCTGACCCGCGGGAACGCCACGGCGCTGGCAATCGAGTCGATGATGTTGATCTGGCACGTGTAGGTGCCCGGCCGGAACTGCTCTGCCGGAACCTCGAACTGGAAGACGACGGCGCGCCGGTTCGGCTCGTCGATCGCCGTGCGCGCCACCACCGGGGTCTCGAACACCTTCACGCCGCCACGGTAGAACGCGAGGCTCGTGCGCAGGTCGGGGCTCTGCTCGGCGACGGCAGGGTCGTAGACCTCGTAATAGAAGTACACCTTCTGGTTCCGCCCGACGGCGCGCGTGAGGTTCGGCAGGAGCTGCACGCCGTCACGGACGAGCGGATTTTCGGAGCGGCCGCCCCCGGCCTTCTGCACCTGCGTGCTCATCACGACCGAGCTCACCTTGATCGTCTGCCCGTTCATCTGGGGCACGAGGATCGGTGCTTCGAACGACCCGATGGCGCCGCCCGTGTTCTCGCGCACCACGACCTTCGCGACGTAGCGGCCGGGCGGGAGGGTCACGCCGGACTGATAGAAGACCTGCCGGCCGGCGAGTGTGTCGGCGCCGCCCGAGGGCACTTTGATCGTCTCGCGCAGCCGGCCGATGACGCGCCCCCGTTCGTCGCGCACCTCGCCCTTGACGTCCAGCTGGACCTCTGTCGCCTTGTCGGCCACCGGCACGGCAAATCCCGGGACGGCCAGCGCAATGGGCACATAAAAGCGATCGCCCCCGCGATCGTTGCCGCGGCCGGCGCCCTGCTGGCGGAAATACCCGGTCCCCAGCACCATCGGTACGTCCGTCGACGACACGGCGGCGGAGAGCTGATCGTCCAGCTGCGCTTCGCGGTCGCGGCTACTGGTGTTCTCGAAGCTGCGTCCCGCGTAATAGCCCGGACGCGCCTCGACGCGGAGGCCCTTCACGTCCGGACGAGTGACGCGGACCTGAATGCGCCGGAACCTCCCGTCGCGGGCCGGGTTCGTGCTCTGGTAGCCGAGCAGGTAGTAAGCAGCCAGATCGCTCTGCACGCGTGAGAACGCGTCGCCGAAATCGTTGGTGGCGGTAAAAGCCCGGCCGCCGGTGTCGGCGGCCAGGGTATTGAGCGTCTCCTGCGACTGATTGAGCTGCTGGAACCCGCGCATCCCCCCACCGGTCAGGAGCGAGCGTCCGTTTCCGCGGCTCGACGCCGAGCCGCCGGCGGCGACCGCCTGCAGGCCGCGCGTGTCGACCGCATAGATCGACACGTTGCCCCGGTTGCAGGTGCTGGTGGCGGAGCGGAGCTCGATCTGGTTGTCGTCACCGCTGCGGCTCATGCCGGCGCTGAAGTAGAGCAGCGCCTTCTTCTGCTGGATGGGCGTCAGCTCCTGACACAGCGTCTTCAACGCCCTCAGGCGCACGTCGTTGTTGAACTCCTGGAAGGCGTCCGCCTCGGTCGTGGTCGAAGACGGGTCCGTTGACTCCGCATCCGCTTCCGTCGCGGCGGTCGCGAGCGCCTCGGGGTTGACTTCGGTTCCTTCGTTGTAGGCGAGCGCCTGCAGCGCGCCCAGCGCGTCTTCCCTGCTCGAGGTGAAGTCGGTCAGCACGTTGAGCGTGGAGCCGATCGTGATGATCGCGACCAGGTCGGCATCGGTCATCTTCTCAGCGACCCATTCGCGGGCATCCTCCACCGCGCGCTGGACGTCGTCGGGCTGCATCGAGCTGACGTCGAACACGATGGTGAGCATCCGCCGGTTCGTGAGGCTGGCCGCGTCTGCCGTCGGGACGGTCGGCTCGGTCGTCGCCGGCGTGGCGCTCGCGGCACGGGCCGCCTCGGCGCGGACCTTGTCTTCGAGTCCGTCCAGGAGCTGGATATCGGCAGTGCCAGGGGCCGCTGCGGCGATCTCCTGGAAGGAGAACGTTTCGATCGTCTGCGGCTTGCCATCCTCCGAGACGACGAAGTCCTTCGCCGTGAGTCCGCGAACGACATCGCCCGACGCGTCGCGAACGACGACGTCCACCGAGACGACGTTGACGCCCGCAAAGCTTTCGAATCGCGGCGTCTCGGGGGGCTGTTGCGGCGGTTGCTGCGCCGAGGGACGACCCGTCCCCGCGGCAAGCGCGAGAACCAGCGCGAGCGCGACACACGCACTCTGCCGGACCGCCTTGACGACGTTCCTAACCGGCAGAGAGGCACCGAGTGAATCCTTGGCGGTTCCCGGTGCCCCGGAGCCTCTGTGTGTCGTGATCAGTGCCAGCACAATCGCCTCACGAGGCTAGAATCCGAACCGTAGATTCAGCGTGGCGCGGCGCTGACCGTTGACACCCCGGATCTGCCCGAACGTGGGAGAGTTCACGTTGGTGTCCACACCCGAGTAGTTCGCGAGATTCAGGATGTTGCTGACCTGCATCTGGATCTGAAGATTGCGGTTCCCCCCAAGTCGGACCTGACGGTTGAAATTCATGTTCAGGTTCTTGGAGCCGGGGCCGATGATGATGTTCCGCGGCGACGAACCGAACTCGCCGGCGGCGGGTACCGAGAAGGCGTCGGTGTTGAACCACCGTTCGATCGACGGGTCTGCGATCGAGATGGGATCGCCGCTGTAATCGGCACGCAGCGCGCCGTTGACACCGCTCGCGATATCCCGCGAGGCGCCGCTCACGGTCACCGTCAGAGGCTGTCCCGAGTTGGCGGTAAAGTTCGCGTTCACCCGCCAGCCCCCGGCGATGCCGGCCCACAGGCCGCCGTTCGTCAGCCAGCGTTCGTTGGGCCCGAATGGGAAGCGGTAGCTGACGCTGGCCGTCACGCGGTGGCGCCGCTCGAAGCTGGACCTGGCCCACTCGGCGTCGATGTTTCGATCGTCCTGCGCGACATTGCCCGTGCCGCCGCCGCCACCGCCGATGGAAGGAGCGTTGTCACGCGACCTGGCGAAGGCGTATTCGACCTGGTATCCGAGTCCACGCGACTCGTTCTTGCGCAGATTGAAGGACGCCGAATCGAGGACCGAACGGCCCTCGGACGTCGTCCATGTGAAGGGCTGAACGCCCTCGATGCGCAGCCCATCGGCATCGCGGTTCGGCGCGCGCACGATCTCGAGATTCGAGCCGATCGTGTGCCCGTACTGTGCGGCGACCTGATACGTGCGGAACAGCGGGCGCTGCACGCCGATGACCACCTGCCTGGCGGTACCGACCACGTAATCGCGATCGATGCCGTAGTTGTTGCGCGTCTCGTTGACGTTGATGCCGGTGAGCGCGCTCTCCATCAGCAAGGCGCGGCTCAACCCGCCGATGTTCGTGCCAGTCGTCGCAAACGGCGGCTGTTGCGCGAGACGGCGCGCGATCCCCGAGTAGGTGCTGTCGTTGTACTGGATCTCCCAGCTGCCCCGGAACTGGAATTGCGCCGGACCGCGCCATGCCGCGGCCAAGCGCGGAGAGATGTTGTTGGTGTCCTTGTCGATCAGCGCTCGCGGGAACGAGCCCGTAAACGTGCCATCTCCGCCGGACACCACCGGCGCCGCAGCCGAGAAATCCGAATTGACGTCGAGGTTGACCAGACGGCCGTTCTCCTCGACGAAGGGGTATCTGAGATCCCAGCGCACACCCAGATTGAGCGTCAGGTTGCCGCGGACCCGCCACTGATCCTGGAAGAAGAACCCGAGGTCCCGTCCCGTCAGCGTCGTCTCGCCAGGGCCGTAGGCAATCGTCGCCTGCTGCGGCATCCCGAGGAGGAAATCGGCGAAGTCGAACCACGTCAACCCGCCAAGCGCGCCGCCATTGGCGGTGTAGATCCCCGTGAACACGAACGATCCGTTCGCGTTGCTCTCGTTGTTGGTCGTCGTCGAGTCGTAATTGAACACGCCGCCCGCCTGGATCTGATGCCTGCCAAACGGCCTGCTCCAGGTGGCGTTCGTGCCGATGCGATCGCCGATCGAGCGAGACGGGTTCACGTCGCTCAGTCCGGTGATGCTCGAAAAGCTCAGACGCGGCAGCCCCCAGGCAAACGGACTGTCGGAGACGCCCTGGATCCCGATGGCGCTGGCGACATTGTCGATCCCGCTGAAGTTGTTGATCGATCCGGACGACGAATGGTTGTAGTTCGCCGACAGGCGGACCTGGTTGCGGCCGCGCTGAATGTTGAACTGGTTCGAAATGCCGTAGTTGCGGCTCTCGCGGGCCCCTCCCAGCGTGGTGAACACGTTCAGCTGATCGTTGTCCGACTGCTGATACTGGACGTTCAGGGTCATGTTGACGCTGGTGCGCGTGGCGAACGCACCCCGCCCCTGCCCACCGCGGCCCGCGTTGCCCTGTCCGCCCGCGCCACCGGCGCCCTGCGGTCCACCACCTCTTCCGCGACCGCCCTGCTGGCCGGTGAAGCTGTGCTGAAGCTGCAACTGCACCTGGTTCTGACGGGAGTAGTTCGTCGTCGCGCGGTGATAGTTGCGCGTCGTGCCCGGCAGCGTCGCCGCGGGGTAATACTGCAGCAGCGCAAGCGCCTGCGGGCTGAGGCGGTCGGCCGGAATCTGATTGCCCTCGAACGGCTGGCCGGTCAGCGGGTCGATGAGCGGGGTGCTCACCGAGGAGAAGTCGCCGCGACGCATGGCGTCGGTCGGCACGGTGGCGTACTGATCGAATGGGTTCGTGCCGGTGCTGCCCGAGTACGTGACCCGCAGCATCGTTCTGTTGTTCGGGTTGCTGTAGATGCCGGGGATCTTGACCGGGACCTGTGTCGTGAAGTTGTAGTTGTGATTCGCGTTCGTCGGTTCGACGCCGCGAACCTCGGAGCGCAGCTGCTGCGGGGCGCTGTTCAGCGCGGAACCGCTGAACGTGTAGTTGACGGTCCCCTGAACGCGCTGCCCGCCGCGGAAGTTCGGGTTGCCGCCACGTCCACCGCCTCGCCCGTCTGGCCCACCACCCCGGCCCTGGAAGTCGGGATTGCCTCCTCCGCGTCCACCTCCGGCGAAGCCGCCCTGGACGTTGCGGGGGTCGAAGTCGGGCGGCACGAAGTCGCCGCGCGCGATGGCATCACGCCGCTCGTTCAGCACGCCGCGATCGACGCGCGCCGCTTCACCGGTGACGGCGAAGGCGTCGGCCAACGCTTCGGATCCGAAGCCGGCCGCCAGTACGTCGGAGGGATCGGCCGCGGCCGACTCGAACACGCCCGGATCCAGAGAACGGGCCAGCTCGTTCTCGTTGACCGTCAGCGTTTCGAAGCCGCGCTGCGCGGGAGCTTCCGCCGCGTCACCCGCCGCGGCCCCCCGGCCACCGCGTGGGGCGGCACCCCGCCCCGTGCCCGGCGTCGCGCCGGCAGTCCGCGGCGTCAGCGTCATCGTCAGGTCGATGGTCTGCGAACACGCCTGCTGGTCTCCCGGAAGCTCGACGTCCTTCTGCGTGCTGTCGAATCCGGTGAGCTCGGCGGTGACTCGATACGACCCGTCTGGCAGCGCCAGCTTGAACGTTCCGTCAACATTCGTCGAGGACGCCGTCTGGACGGTCTCGCCTCGGCGCACGGTAATGGACACGCCCGGCAACGGGCCGCCCAGCCCGGTGATCGTGCCGCTGATGGTGCACGTTGCTGCGGGGGGCGGCGCCTGCTGCGCGCCCAGTGCCGTGCCCGCGATCACGACGGCGACCGCCGCCCCTTTGAGGGTCGTTGTCATCGTCGGACCAGGAATGCTCCGCCGGACGCGACCTCCGACCATGTCCTCCTGCCTTGACGCCAGCCCGAAGCAGCGTACGCGTTTCGAGACCCGGCGACAAAGACAAAACGATGGCCACCGCCGGGCGGCACGTCTTTTTACTTTCTTTACTCGTATTTAACCGTGGACGAGCCGTTTGGCGCCGCACCGATCGTGCTTCACAGAGCTCGCGGCTACCGGGCTACACAGGCGAAATTCGGCCCGTAATTCGTGCTGCCTCGGCCGCTGTACACGGCCACCTGCCCGTACGGACACAGCGGCCGCGTGCGGTCGATGATGCCTCCGGTGGCGCGCGCGGCCTCAATCGCCTGTGGCGCCGTTCCCGTCGCGACCCATTCCTCGAGCGCCTGCATCTCGTCGAACCGGTCCGTGCCCGGGCCGCCGGCGCAGTGGTCCATGCCGGGAACCATGTAGAGCTGGATCGACTTGCCGACGACGCCGCGGCCGAAGCGGCTGACGACCTTGTCGAAATAGTCGATGGTGTTCAGCGGCGTGACCTGCGCGTCGGACCAGCCGTGGTACAGCAGGAGCTTTCCCCCCCGATCGAAGAACGCCTTCAGGTCGGTGCTCGACGTCCCGAGCGAGTCGGCGGGGTCGGCCTTCAGCATCCGATCGATGTCGACGGCCGCGTTGAAGCGTGCGGGATCCCACTTCGGGTCCTCGAACACGAGATAGCGATACGCCTCGAGTGAGGTGGGAACGGGCTGCGGCGCGGCGGCCGCGTTCCATCCGAGCTCGGAGCCGGGAACGAGCCCGGGCAGGACCACCTCTCCGGACGCGGGATTCACGACTGGCCTGTACAACGACCGCGCTGCCTCGACCTGAGCTAGTGTGAGGCAGGTGTCGCCGCTCTGTCCGGGTCTGCACTGAAGGACCTGCGGATCGAACGTGCACGATCGCGGGTCCTCGAGCACGCCGTCGGTCACGCCGTCGCGCGCGTCGCACGCGCGGAGCACCGCGTCGTGCACGAGTCGGTACTTCGTACGCGGAATGGTGCTCGCCGGTGTTCTGTTGGCGGCGCGATTGGCGGCCATGCGCCCGGCGTGCAGGTGCATCCAGTTCACGGCCGGAGCGCCGGCAGCAATCGCATCGAAATCTTCGGGATGCCGGATGGCCGCTGCGACTCCCTGCCGGCCACCCTGCGAGCACCCGTTCCAGAGCGAGAGCTGCGGTGGGGCGCCGTAGAACGCGTCGATCAGCAACTTGGCCTTCACGGCCATTTCGTGCACGGCGCGGTATCCGAGATCGGCAACCTTCTCGGGGTGACCGACGGCGAACGCCGCGGAATTCCCCGTATGGCCACCGTCGGTCGCCGCGGTGGCATAACCTGCCGCCAGCGCGCCGGCGAGCGACTGGTACAGGATGATGCCCGCCCAGTTGTAGTTGCCCACTGCCTGGAACTTGCCATTCCAGTTCGACGCTGGCAGCCACACTTCAATCCTGATGTCCGAATCGCGCGTCGGCCGGATCGCGGCCATGACCCGGCAGAACTCCGGCAGCCGCGCGTAGGTCGCCTGCGGCGCGGCTGCGCCTGTCGGCGCGTTGAACGCGCCAGGGGCCACGACAGCGGCGGACGTGATGATCGTGTCAGCGAGTTCGAGCTTCGCGAGTTCCGCGCACGCCGCCGCGTCCGCGCGGCCGGAGCCGAGGGCGGCGGCGACGACGAAGGCGGCGATCACGGGCGCCCGACGCAACTTCCAACTCCCAACTTCCAACTCCCAGGAAGCCGATTCACAGCTCCGAATTCGAACCCCGAATCCCGAATCCCGAATCCCCCAGCCGGATCCCCGATCAGGATGTCGCGAGTGGCGCGGATTATACCGGCGGGCGCCTGTCGAATCCATCGACGGTGATGTCCCGGCATCGCGCCCAGCTACCGACGGGCGGGAGAGGTTTCGGGCTACACGAGCGCGAGAATTTCGCCCTTGCCGGGGCCGCCGGCGTCGCCGCAATAGCGGCGATAGTATCCTTCCAGTGCCCGATCGTCCGCGGACAAGCCGTACTGACGTCGGACATACGTGAGCAGCAATCGAACGTACGTCGGCTTGAACGTGCAGGCGTACTCGTAGGTCGACGGGACGTCGATGCTGCCGAGAGCCACAACCGACCCGCGCTTGCTCCCCCGTCCGGGATTGGCGCCGGTGCGACCGAAGACGAGGAGGGTGCCCGCGATCATCGCGCGTGCGGCCTCTGCGCCGACGTCTTCTCCCACGACGATGAGACCTCGCCGGACGCGTGCGGCGGCACCGGCGCCCGCGGAGCCGTTGACGACGACCTCACCGCCGGTCATTCCCTTCGATGCTCCGGGTGCAACGGCTCCGACGCGGTCGCCCGCATTTCCAGTCACGCGTACCGCTCCGCCGCGCATGGCCATCCCCACATCGTCGCCCGCATCGCCCCGCACGTCGACCCAGCCCCCGGTCATGCCGGCGCCCAGCCGGCTGCCGACGTCGCCGAAGACGAGGAGCTCTCCGGACGACATGCCGGCGGCGATACCGTGGACGAGCCGCAGGTCGCCGTCGATGCGCACACGAGCGCTGCGCTCGCCGCGCACGTCGAAGAAATCGCCAAGCCGTGCCCGGCGTGATCCGGCGAACACCGGCAGCATTGCGATGTCGTGACTGGACAGAGCGGCCAGACCATCAGCCGTGAGGCCGTCGACCTCGATCGATTCGTCGAGCGGTGCGCGCAACGAGAGCTGGATTTGATCGGTCATGCGTTGTGGTTATCGCCGTTTCCATCGCAGTGCAGGCAGCGGAGCGCTCGGAGGTATCGGATGCGCAACGGAGAAACGAAGAAACGGAGAGGGCCCGGGACATCCACGCGCCAACTAATCAGTCCCACTCATAATCTCCCGCAAGTGAAAGTGATACGGGCCCAGCTTGCCGCCATAGTTTCCGGCGCTGATGGCGCGAATCCCGGGGCCGCACGCGGCATCGATCCCCACGCGCATCGCCTTGCTGACCGAGGGAGCATCGAGGCCGTCCAGCACGATCTCGAGCACGCTGTTGACGTCGTCCGGGAGCGCCGACGCGGTCAGCGGCCGCACCGTCGGGCAATAGGCGTCGTTGGTGGACGCGATCATTCCCTTGTATCCGCGTGCGCCGACCTTGCTCCCGCTGCGGACGATTCCGCCGGGAAACGGCAGGATGACACCCGGCATCCCGTGGATCGCGTCAACCGCCGCTTCCGCCGCAGCGAGCGCGCGGTCGGCGCTCTCCGCCAGAATGAGAAAATTGCCGCCTCCGACCCCTTTCTTCTGGACGCCGAAGCTCTCCTGCAGCAGCGCCTCGCCTTCCATGACCGGCACGCGCCAGTACCGCTGTCCGCCGATGACTTTGCTGATCTGCAGGCGATCGCCGAACACACGCAGGGCACGCCCGGCCGGAATCCGGTCCGGTGAGTCGGGCAACCCGTCGAAACAACTCACGGTCGGGCAGGTGAGGACCGTCTGGCCGATCCGCTCGGTGAGCCGCTTGCCGAGACTCTCCATGTCCATGGTGAAAAAGAGAATGGACACGCCCGGCCGTGCGTCGGGCGTCTCGGCGGGAGGGAGTTCCCGCTCGATCGCGGCTTCGCACTTGCACGCGATGACGGAGGTGGCGAACCCGGTGAGCTTGATCGCCGCCTCGCGGGCCCATCGCGCGGTGCGTCCCGTGATGATCAGGCGGACCGCGCGCATGCCGAAGGCTTCGGCAAACGTGTCCTCTATGAGAACGCCGCGTACGCGCATCACTCAGTTCCCGGTTCGAGAGGTCAGGTCACGCACGGGATAATTGGCAAAGGACACCGAGGCGTACCGATCGAAGAAGTCTTTCACCCCGCGTTCAACGGATCGGTCGTATTCCGGACGTACCTCCAGCCGCTGTCCCGCGGGGGCCCGGCGCAGCTGCCCTTCTTCGACGACGAGCTCGCCGGCCTTGAGGACGTAACGGGGCGTCGCAAACATGCGTGAGATGTCGGCGTCGCGCGCGTAGACGGTCACGTCGGCGTCGGCCTCCACGCCGAGGTGCCCCTTGTTGCGCAGGCCGAGGATTTTCGCGGGACCCGCACGGGTGACGATGGCGATCTCGGACAGTGTGTACTCGCGTGCGAGGCCGTCGGCCAGGGCGCTTCCAGCAAGCAGCGTCCGGTTCACCCGTGCGAGCTGCTCGTCGCGATACGCGCGGTCCATCAGCAGGCGGATCAGTTCCGGGTACGAGAGGAACGACCCGCCGTTCGGGTGGTCGGTCGAGAGGACGACACGCCACGGATCGGCCGAGAGCAGGAACAGTTCGAGGCCAATCACCCACTGGAGCGCCGCGACGGCCGCCTTCTCGCGATAGCTGTAGGGGACGATTCCGCAACCGGTCTCCAGCTCGATGTCGACGTTCACCCATTTGCGCCCGCTGCTCATGTGGAGCAGATACTCCACCGGGCCGTCGGCGGTGAGCGTCGTAGCCGGACCGAACATCACCTGTCCGACGTCTCCACTGATCTCCGCGTGCGAGTTCACGTAGTCGATGAGCTGCCGGGCGCCCGACCGCCACCCGCCTGTCTCGTCGGCGGCATAGCAGTGAAATTGGAGGTGCGTAAAGTGCGCGCGCCGGCCGTCCACGGCGCGCATGCTCTCGATCGTCGTCGTGACGTTGCCGGCGACGCCGAGGTCGTTGCAGTGGATGTGCGCGGCGTGCGGCAGCTCCAGCGCATTCGCCGCGCCGACGAGCGTGTCGAGGATCGCGCGCGGCGTGACGCGTGTCGAGCCCACGGGCGTGTCGAGTCCCGTCCGCGCCCGCGCGCCGCGCTTCCACAGCTCGATACCTCCTGGGTTGACGATCTTGATGCCGTACCCGCCCGCGGCGCCGAGCAGCCATGCCGCGTAGTCGCGCGCGCGTCCGGTGTCGCCGGCGTCGATCAGCCGCAGCAGGTACTCGTCGTTCCCCATG
Source organism: Vicinamibacteria bacterium (assembly GCA_025938035.1). The sequence goes on along the minus strand of JAICQE010000035.1, from coordinate 6,701 downwards.
AGCACGAGGAACCCGCCATCGACGATCGGCGTCGCGTCGAGCTCGGCGTGTGACCATCGCGCCATCAGCGGCGCGACTGCCGCGTCGAGGACGGTCGTATACCCCAGCCCCGCATATCGGTAGCCTGTCGTGAAGGTCGTCGGCACGGTCCCACCGGTGCCCGAGCGCGCCGCGGGAAACGGCCGCGGGGCGGGATCGGCGTCGTGCTCGTCGGGAAGAAGCCGGCGCGCGAGGTTGACGCTGGCACTGGCCACATGGCAATGGATGTCGACGCCCCCGGGCATGACGACCATCCCGCTCGCGTCGATCCGCGGAGCTCCGGCAGGGAGATCGGCGACGATGCGCGAGCCGTCGATGCAGATATCGCGGACGTCGCCGTTGACACCATTCGCGGGGTCGTAGACAGCCCCGCCGGCGATGCGCAATTGGGACATCGGAAGGCCTCAGAGGAACCGGGCTTCAGGCCTCGGGGCTACCTGAGGCCCCAGGACAATCTGCCTGGGGCCCGCCGATGCCCGAGGCCTGGGGCCCGAGGCCTTACTTGAGGTGCCGATTCACCAGCTTGGTCATCTCGAACATGCTGACGGTGGACTTGCCACCGAAGATCGGCTTGAGCGCCGCGTCGGCGTTGATGTTGCGGCGGTTCTTCGTGTCCTGCAGGCGGTTCTTCTTGATGTAAGCCCAGAGGCGCTTGGTCACCTCGGTGCGGGGGATCGGCTTGGCGCCGACGACATCGGACAGCGCCGCGCTGGGTGTTACGGGTGCCATGAACGCGGCGTTCGGCTTGCGGCCGCCGCCCTTCTTCTTCGCGCCCTTCCGCGCGCTGCTCTTTCGCGCGCTCCCCTTCCGGGCGGTTGCGCTCTTTCGAGCGCCTTTGCGAGCGCCCTTCCGCGCCGTCTTCGCACTTCGCTTCGCACTCTTGGCCATTCCATCTCCTTTGATGAAGGCTTCAGGCGTCAGGCCGCAGGCCTCAGAGCCGTTTCAGAACACGCCGGCTTGGACCGCGCTGAGGCCTGAGGCCCGATGCCTGAGGCCTGCGTGATATTACTACTGCGGCGCGTCGACAAGGTCGAGAAAGACCCACTTCTTTCCCGTCGCCAGTCCGGCGAGCTCGCGGCCGATCGCGCGAAACACCGGCGGCGAGGATGTCACGTGCTGCGTGCCGGCGTGCATGTCGCGGAACAAGCGCTGGATCGTTCCTGCGCGCAGCGCCGCCGTGCCGGCTGACTTGTAGACGAACGCCGCGACTTCCTGAGACGACCACGTGACGTGCGCCATCGCCAGCCGCATCAACGAGTGCTGGCGGACCGAGAGCGGTTCGCCACGGTCCAGCGTGTGACGGACGTCGGCCCACGTCTCGTACACGAGCGCCCGCGCCGCGCGATACGTGCCTTCGAGCTTCGCGTATTGCTCCTGGAAGCTGTCGCTCTCGGCCAGACTACCGGCGCGCCCCGTCTTCGCCTTCAGACTGGCGGCGAGCTCGTCGAGCAGCCGCCGGCCGATTCCGCATCCCCACGCGGAATGGCAGATCACCGCGAAGCCCACGATCCCGATGGTGAAGAGCGGACCGCCGCGCCGGGGGACTTCGGTCACGGCGAAGTGGGTGAAGGCGTCGGGCACGAACACGGAGTCGATCCGATAGTCGATGCTGCCGGTGCCACGCAGCCCGAGCACGTCCCAGTTGTCGACGAGCGTTGCCTGCGAGACCGGCAGCACGAAGATCCGCGGCTCGCCGGTACCCTCGATGACGCCGAGCGTGTGGATGTGCGTGCCATGGTGAATACCGGACGCAAAGCTCCACGAGCCCGACAGGAGGAACCCGCCGTCCTTGGGCAATGCGGTGCCAGGCCTCGTCCCCTGCCCGGCGATCACGGGGAGCCGCTCTCCCCCGAACAGCTCGGCCACCGCCGTGTCGCCGAGGTAGGCCGCGCCGGTTCCAATCGCCAGCGCCGACGCCATCAGCACCCATCCGGCTGATGGATCGCCGTACGAGACGTTCTCGATGACACCGAGTGACGACACGACGTCGAGTTCGGCGCCGCCGCGGATCGTCCGCGGCACCCAGATGCCATAAAGGCCTTCGCGATGGAGCGCCTCGACGACCGGCTCGGCCAGCCGGCCGTTCTTGTCACCCCACTCCGCGTGCGCATCGGCGAGCGAGCCGACGGCTTTGGCGCGTTCAACGAGATCGATCGAGAGAGCCGTCATCGCCATAACCGTCATCCAACCAGCCTATTTGCGCCCAAGCGACGCGCGGATCTCCGCCACGGTCGTCGTCCGTCCGTCGTTCTGCTGATCGAGCGCGTGGACTGAGATGATGCGCTCCGGCGTCAACTTGAGCCGCTCGATGTTGTCGGCGAAGACCATGGTGCCGCGCACCGGGGGATTCGGCACGGGTTCGGCGGCGGACGGAAGATTGAACATATCCGCGTAAATCAGAATCCGCTCTTTCGGCAGGTATCCGACGACCAGGCCGTCCGCGTGCGGCAGTCCCTTGATCACGTGCAGCTCGAACGTGCGGGTGCCATCGGTGAATACGTGCCTGTCGCCGGCGAATCCCTGTACTTGCGGCTTGCGGCCCGACTTGGCAAGCCCGTCGGGCGCCAGCGTGCGCGGCGTCGAGAACGCGTTGAGGAGGAACTGCCGGTTCACCTCGGGCGTCACGATCGTGATCCCTTCCGCGACGGTCGCCGCGAGCCCTCCAGTGTGGTCGATGTGGTGATGCGAAATCGCTCCGAACCGAATGGGCTTGTTTGGAATCGCGCGCTTGGTTTCCGCAATGATCGCCTCGCCCCGCGCGATGCTGGCGGGACCTGGCTCGAAGAGCACGATATGGTCGTTGAACTCCACGGCAAGCGCGCTGTAGGTGCCCGCCGCAGGTTTCTGACCGATCCGGAACACACCGGGCGCGAGCTGCTCAGCGTATGCGGCGGGCGGCGCGGGGGCTCCCCCTCGCCCGCCCCCCGGAGGCCCGCCGGCGCCAGGCGCGCCGCCGCGGCCGGGGGCCGGGGGAGGCGTCATCAACGCCTGCAGATTCGCCGGATTCGCGTGCGCGCCGACGATCTGAAACTCGAAGACCGGCCAGCCGGCCCGCTTCTGCACGATCCTCGTCGGAAACTTCAGCCCGAGACTGTCGCGGTAGTTCGCGTAGTCCGCCTCGACCAGCATGTCGCCGAAAACCGGGTGCTCGAGCCACGTCTGCACGCGCTCCACCAGATTCTGATTGTTGATGTAGCCGACGACGCGGTACGGCTGGCCGCCGGGAGACTTCACCGGCGCGTTGAACGTCACTTCCTGGTAGCGCGTGCCGTTCACCGTGCGCGACCGCACAGTCGCGTTGTTGGCCGCGGCGCCTTTGAGGAACCCCCAGGGCGTGATCCAGATCTCGAGCTGATCCGCCCACGACGTCGACGCCGGCGTCACGACCTGATTGAACGCGCCTTCTGACGCCCGGTTGGTGATGACCGACACGGCCCAGGTGCGCGCGGTGGCGCGCGACGCAGGCTGCGTGAAATCGATCGCGCGCACGTATTCATTCAAGGGGCTGAGCGGCCACGGCATGTTCGCGTTGTTGTTCTGGCCCAGGCTGCCCTGCATGCCGACGCCGTAGTAATGAATCGAGTTCAGCCCGTCGACGCCCATGGCCTTGGTCGCGGTGGCGACGACGGTGTTTGCGTTCTGGGCGGCGGCCGGCACGGCCAGCCCTGCCGCCACGACAAGGCCCGCGATCCACGCTTTTCTCATCAGTGCCTCCACAATTTGTGCGGCGGAATTATACAGGCCGTATCCTGCGCGGCCTCGTCTGGTAATGAAGAAATGAGAGCCGCGTGACCCTTCGAGAGCCTCAGGGTCATCCCGAGCATCGTCGAGGGATGACCGCCACCGAGTTCCAGCGCGCCTTCGACGAGCACAAGGACGCGGTGTACCGCTTCGCCTGGCGCATGTCGTCGCCCGAGGCCGCCGAGGACATCACGCAGGACGTGTTTCTGGCGCTGCTGCGGAACCCCGAGCGGTTCGATCCGGGGCGGGGGTCGCTTCGGGCGTTTCTGCTGGGGATCGCCAGGAACGTGGCGTTGAAGCGCTGGCGCGGCGAGCACCGATTCGAGCCGCTCGACGGCGACGGGTTCATCGCCGAACCGATGAACGTGGATCGCGGCGAGATCGGCGAGCTGGTCGGCCGCGCGGTCCGCTCGCTGCCGCCGCTGCAGCGCGAAGCCGTGATCCTCGCGGAATACGGGGAGCTCTCGCTCGAGGAGATCGCGCACGCCGTGGATGCCGAAGTGGGCACCGTGAAGTCGCGTCTCCACCGCGCCCGGCAGAACCTGAAGAAGATGCTCGAACCCGTGAGGACTGCAACCCATGGACGACCGTGAGCTGAATCACCTGTTGCACGAATGGAGAGCACCGGATGCGCCTCCGCACCTGAGGCCGCCCGTCGCCACACCGGCGGTGAATGGCGGGCGCTGGTGGGCGTGGCTGCTGACGGGAACCATCCGTGTGCCGGTGCCCGTCGGCCTGGCGGTCGCACTGGGCGCGGCATTCTGGCTCTTCTCGGGCAATCCCTCGCGTGAGCCGGTCGCGGAGCCGCCGTCGTCGTCGCAACCCGTTGTCTCGCTGGCGGACTTTCAGCCCGTCGAGCGCGTGGAGATTCGTGTCGTGGGAGAGCTGAAATGACACACCTTCGCGTCTTCGTGGCTTCGGGGCTCGTGATCCTCTCGGCGATCGCCGCCAACGCGCAAACCAGCCGCGTCGAGAGCGGCTCCACCGTCCTCGGCGGCCTGGCCTTCTACTACGAAACGCGACTCGAGCCCCCGCTGCCGCCGCTCGGCGACAGCCTCAACATGCTCGTGTTCACGACGACACCCCATACGGTGCACCGCGTCATGCTCGACCGGGCGAACAAGGTGTACTTCGGCTACGACGCGCGTATCGGGCGAGCGCAGCGCGGCGGGGATGGACAGAACGAGAACGATATGTACTCCCTGGAATTCGGTCCGTTGACGCTGACGGCGGAGGACAAGCGTATCCTCGGCGAAGCCGGTGCGTCATGGAGGCAACTGGCGGCGCCAAGGTTCCCGGCCCCGCGCACCATCCGTGCGGGCGAAGTGCTGGAGCTGGCGCTGCTGACCAACGACACGTGGGGACAACGGCTGATCGAGTACATCACGGTTGGCGAGGCGCCCAGGCAGGGCGGCTTCAACCCGGACCGCCTCCGTGAGTTCTCGTTCCCCGCAGGACCGCCACGCGACTTCAGCGCTGCCGACGTTGCCCTGACGCTGACCGCGCCGCACGTCAGGTGGAGCTACCAGGCGGTGAGCGGCGGCCGGCGTGGAGGCGTCCTGCGGAACGTCCAGACGAGCGGCGAAGCCTCGGGCGGCATCGTCTGGATCTACGTGCCGAACGCCGGCCGCTTCCTGCTCTCGATCGTGCCGCGCGGGCAGTTCCAGCGGGCCGGCACCGTGCGCGGGACCTCATTGAGCTTCGCCGCCGACGGCAACACCTACATCGTGAATTCGGCGACGCGCATCGCTCCCGGAGACGGCGCGTTCAACCTCTACGTGCTGCGCCAGCCCGCGTGGAAGCCGTCGTACGAGCACGCCGATCTGGACACAGTCCACATCGGCGCGGCCGACAAGGCCGAGTATCTGATCGACCAGTAGCCGGAGACCCTCAGGTCTCCGAGCGGAGGCCTGAAGGCCCCCCTTACCGCTGAGAGGCCAACACCTTGGAAAAGAACGGCAGCACGCTGCCTTCGAGCCGCTGCGGGATTCGATTGCCGTGGTCGCCTTCGTAGGTCTCGAACGTGTGCGGGATGCCGAAGCGGTTCAGACGCTCGATGAATACGCGATTGCTCGTGATCAGGTTGTCCTGCAGGCCGATGTCGAGGGCGATTGCGGTGTACTTTTTCAGGTTCGGCACGTACTGATCGAGCATCGCCACCGGCGAATTGGCCGCCCATTTGACCGCCACCTCCGGCACCACCTGTCCGCTCTTCGTGGGCAGGTCGAGATAGAGCGGCGGGTTCTCGGGGTTGGGCGCCCATGACGCCGCGCGCGCCAGCGTCCCCGCGGCGCCTCCGCGGCGCCCGCGGACTTCGTCGATCGACTTCACGAGCTCCGCCGCTGACGGCTCGCTGCTGCGCCCCGGCCGGACGGTGCCTTCATTGAGACAGCACGAGCTGAGCGCGTACAACGCCGAGAACACATCCGGCCGCTTCATGCCGATGCGAAGCGTGCCGTAGCCACCCATCGAGTGACCGCCAAGGCCGCGGGCCGCGCGGGTCGGGATCGTCCGGTAGTTCCTGTCCATGTAGGCGACGAGGTCCTCGGCGATAAAGGTCTCCCAGTCGCCCGTCGTTGCCGAATTGCCGTACATGCTGCCGCCGTACGCATTCATCGCGTTCGGCATCACGAGGATCATCTCGCGGGCCGTGCCGCTCGCGAACACACGCTCCGCAATCACGTGCAGGCGCCGCGCGCCGTCTCCGAAGTACGACAGATCGGTTCCCGTGTACCCGTGCAGCAGATAGACGACGGGAAACCGGCGGTCCGGATCGGTCGAATAGCTTGGGGGAAGGTAAATCGACACCTCGGGCGAGGCTGTTTCGCCCATCAGATTTCCCTCGAGCGATTTGCCGTGGACCTTCACGCGTTCGAGCTTTCCCTTGAGCGGCGGATCCGGCGCTGCGGGCGCCTGAGTCG
>JAICQE010000081.1 GCA_025938035.1 Vicinamibacteria bacterium | reverse complement strand
GTCACCGTCACGGCGAGCGAGACGATATCGATGGCGGCGCGGAAGGCCGGCCCCGACGGCTGCTGCGGCTTCTCCTGCTGACCGGCGACCACGGTGCCACAGACGATCACGGCAAGCGCTGCCAACAGACGGCCGATCATTTCGCGGCTCCAGACTGGCGGCGTGCCGGTGTGCCGCGCACGGTAAGGCCAGGACGGCCCGACGTCACTTCGACGTCCCATTCGTACAACGATTCGGGACGGCCGTAGACCACCTTGTACTGGGCGGACAACTCGCGCGCGAGCCGTTCCATCATCGCCGGCAGCGCCTGTGGCGCCAGCATGGTTATGCGCTGTCCGCCGGTTGCCCTGGGCGCCTCGTCCAGCACGAACCCGCGCTCGCGCGTGGAATGCTCGTCCGAATACGGGAAACGGCCGATGGTGACGGCGTGCACCGCGGCGCCAGCCTCGCGCAGTTCACGGACGACGTCCTTGGAGTAGCGGTTGGTGAACTCGACGCCGTCGGTGACGACCGGCACGAAGACAGCGCGTTCGCCGTCGCGCGAGCGCAGGCCCCGCGCTGTCTCGAACAACGCGTCGACCAACGTCATGCCGCTGCCGGTCGTAAAGAAGAACCGTTTGATCGCTGCCGCAAGCTGTTCCCTGTCGGTGGTGTACGGCACGAGCACCGTCGGGCGCTCGGCAAGGCCGATCAACGCGATGCGGTGCTCTTTCCCCATCGCGGCGGCGAACTTCGACAAGGCCTCGCGGACGTAGGTGATTTCGCCGGTGATCGCCTGGCTGTTGTCCACCAGCAGCGCCAGATCGATCGGCTCGGTGGCGCGCGAGACGCGCAGCACTTCGCGCCGTCGGCCATCTTCGCGCACGACGAACGCGTCGGGCCCGAGACCTTCGACCGGTGCGCCCTTCGCGTCGACGGCGCTGACGAACAGCGTGCGTTCGCGCGACGCGGTTTGCGCGGCGGCGCGGGAATCAGTTGTGACCGTGACGCCGGCGATCACGGCAAGGATGAGCGCCGGCCAGATGAGGATGCGCATGCGAGGGACGCTGCGGCCAGTATAGGGCCCGCTGTGAAAGAGGGTCAAGCTGCGATCGTGGCCGAAACGCGTTGAAAACACAAGACTTACCAGTCGACTTGTAACGCCTCCGCGCACCGGGCGTTTACCGGCCGCCGCCAGCGCGAACTGTCTCAGCTGGTGAATCTTTTCACAAGGCGGAGTATACTGATCGACGGTACGCTGGACGACGAAGCGGACCGTGCGGCCATGGCAGGGAAAGAAAAGAAGTCCTCGTACGCACGTTCGGTCAAGTCGCTGCAGGAGAACGTCACGCAGGCGGCGCCTGCGATGGCCGCCGCCTATTCGCTGGTTGGCGCGATCCTGCTGTTCGGCGCGGTGGGCTATGGGCTCGATCGGTGGCTTGGGACGTCGTGGTTCCTGGTCGGCGGCCTGGCGCTTGGGGTGGTCGTCGGTTTCTACGAGCTGATCAAAACGACCTACAGGAAATGAGGGAAGTGGCGTGGATGGCTGGAGCCGCGATTGGATCGTGGCTCGCCGTCAGCGCCATCGCCGGCGACCGGGCCAATCCCGAGAGCCTGTTCGGCATGGCCGGTCCGCTGGCCGCAGTGTGCGCCTCGTGGATCGCGACCGAGCGGGCGCACCGATCCGCGCCCGAGCGCGGCTTGGCGGTCATGATCGTCTGGTTCGCGCTGAAGCTGGCGTTCTTCGCGTTGTACCTCACGGTGATGCTGAAGCTGCTGTCGCTGAGGCCGGTGCCGTTCGTGGTCGCGTTTGTGAGTTACTTCATCGCCTTGTATGCGATGCAGGCGCTGTTTCTCAGGCGCCTGACAACGATTAAGTGAGATGCTTCAACACGCCGAACCTGCAGCACAAGCCGCCGAAGAAGCGGGCCATGCCGCCCCCGAAGCCTTCGATGCTGGCACGATCATCCTCGGCCACGTCGCCAATTCGCCGATCGACCACCCGCTGATCCATCTGCCGACGATTGCCGGCATCAACCTGTCGGTCACCAAGCACGTGCTCATGCTGTGGATCGCGGCCGCATTCCTGCTCATCGTGACGACCGTTGCGGTCCGGCGCTACGTCAGCAGGGGCACCCTGGTCCCGTCCGGTCCGGTGATGGGGCTGATCGAGTACGTCGCCGTCCGCATCCGCGACGAGATCGTCGCGCCCAACGTCGGCAGCAAGTGGGTCGATACCTACACGCCGCTCATCATGGTGTTCTTCCTGTTCATCGTGACAGCGAACGCCATCGGCATGTTTCCGGTCTTCGACCTGCTGGCGCTGTTGAACCACACCGTGTTGCACCTCCCCGAGGATTCGTTCCTCGTGCAGGTCTCGCACGGCGGGACGACGCCGACGGGCAACTGGAACGTGACGGCGGCGCTGGCCACGATCAGCTTCCTGACCATCATCGTCGCCGGCACCCGCGCGCACGGGTTCGTCGGTCACTGGAAGAACCTGGTACCCCACGGCACGCATCCGGTGTTGTGGATCCTCCTCATCCCCATCGAAATCATGGGGATGTTCGTGCGGCCCTTCGCTTTGACGATGCGACTTGCGGCGAACATGACTGGAGGACATATTGCCGTCCTCGCTGTGCTGGCGATGATCTTCATCATGGCCGAGTCGGCGCGCAGCGCTGTCGTCGGCCTCGGGATGGCGGCGGTTGCCGTGCCGCTGGCTGTCGGCATTTCGGTGCTGGAAGCCGTGGTTGTCGTCCCGGTGCAGGCGTTCGTATTCACGCTACTCACGGCCGTGTTCGTGGGCATGGCCATTCACGCACATCACTGAGTCGGTACGGGGCCACGCCCACTGACGTTACTGAAGGAGAGAAAAAGAATGACTGGCGACATCGCAGCACTCGCGTACCTGGGCGCCGCGCTCGGGGCTGGTCTCGCTGCCATCGGCGCGGGGCTGGGTATCGGTAAACTGGCGGCGGGGGCTGCCGAAGCGGTTGGACGTCAGCCCAGCGCGTCGGCGCAGATTACCGGCGCCGTGCAGCTGCCGATGTTCCTCATCGAAGGCGTGGCCGTCATCGCCGCCGTCGTGGCGCTGCTCATCGTGCTGATGATCCCCAAGGCCTAGCGGGGCGTCGAGTGCACTCATGACTAATCCGCTGGTCGCGCCCGACGTCGGGCTCTACATCTGGACCATCGTCACGTTTCTGCTGCTGCTCGTCGCCTTCAACTACCTGGCGTGGAAGCCATTGAAGGCCACCCTGGCGGCGCGCGAAGACTCGATTCGCAAGTCGCTGGACGATGCGCGGCAGGCGCGCGAGGAGCTGCAGCGCCTCCGCGGCGAGTCGGCGAAGATGCTGGCGGATGCGCGCGCGGAGGCCGACACGATCCTCGGGCGTACGCGCGAGGACGCGAATCGCTTCCGCGACGAGATGAAGGAGAAGGCGCAGGCCGAGGCCGCGACCATCGTCAAGAACGCCGAACGGCGCATCGAGATGGAGACCTCGCGCGCGCTCCAGCAGATTCGCGCCGAAGCGGTCGAGTTCTCGGTGGCGATCGCGTCCAAAATCCTCCAGCGCAACGTGTCGAAGGAAGACAACGAGCGGCTGATCGAGGATACGTTCCGGCAGATCGAAAACACCCGCCCCAGTTAATGGTGTGTCTCAACTGGAAGCGTACCGTCAGCAACGAACCTCGGGCTGCCGGCAGCTGATTTTGGGAAGGACCCAGCGCTAGCGATGACGCGCCGCCGCCTGCTTGTTCCGGTTGCGGCGGCGCTGGTCGGTGCCCTTCTTTTCGCCTACGCCATCCGCAGCGTCGGCTGGGACAATGTCGTCAGCGGCATCCAACGCGTCGGCTGGGGGTTCATCCCGATTCTCATCCTGTCGGGCCTGCGCTTCGTCCTGCGCGCCGCTGCGTGGCGTCTTTGTATCCCGCCCCATGCCAGGTTCTCGCTCGGCCAGGCGTTCGCTGCGTATCTGTCGGGTGACTCCGTCGGAAACGTCACACCGCTGGGGCTTCTTGCCAGCGAACCCACGAAGCTCTTCCTGATCCGCCACCGGCTGGCAACCCGTGAGGCTGCGTCATCGCTGGCGGTGGACTTCGTCGTCTACTCGACGTCCGCCGCCACCATGATCGCCGTCGGGCTCGTCGTGCTGCTCGCGAACGTGCCCCTCAGCTTCGGCTTGCGGGAGATCGCGCTTGCGGCGCTCGCGGCGATCGTCATCGGCGTCCTGGGCGCCATCCGTCTGATCGGGGGGACCTGGAAACCGGAGTGGGGCGAGCGGCCGCCCTGGCGTGCCCGGCTGGCCTCATTACGCGAACAGGTATTTGCATTCTCCGCCGGAAACCCTGCGCGACTGTGGCCGGTCTTCGGACTCGACCTGCTGTTTCAGGTTCTTGCCGTCACGGAGGTTTACCTGATCCTGCGGTGGGTGCTGCCGGAGCCGCCAAGCGTTCCCGAGGCGATCGTGTTCAGCGCGCTGGATCGCGCCATCATCATCGCCTTCAAGTTCGTTCCGTTCCGCCTCGGGGTGGACGAGGTGGTGTCAGGCGGAATGGCGACCATCCTCGGACTGCCAACGGCCACCGGGGTGGTGCTTGCCCTGATCAAGAAAGTGCGCAGTGTGTTCTGGGTCGGGGTCGGTCTCGCGCTTATCGCCGCGCATCCTTCCCGAGGAGCGCCAGCGACGGATCGCCGCGGAAGCGGGCCCGCGCATCCGACCTGAGCGCCTCGGCGCGCTTCGGGTCCCCGACAATCGTCCACAGACGGACCGCAACGGCGTAGCTCTCGGGCGTCGGCGTGGCGGCGACCAGTTCGTTCAGCACGTCCTCGACCGCCTCCTGGCGCTTCGTTGCCGCGTACAGCATCGCCAGCCGGGAATAGACATGGACGCTGCGCGGGAAGCTCTTCAACTCCTCGCGATACTGCGCCTCGGCTTCGGCATAGCGATCGAGATGCGCGAGCGACTCGCCCAGGTAGAGAAACAGATCGGGGATGTTTCGTTTCTGCGCCCGGGCCATCGTCGCCGCCTCCTGAAAGGCAGCGGCAGCCTCCTCGTACTTCGCGTCGTTGTACAGCAGGCGTCCGCGGACGAACGGCTCGACCGGCAGCGCAGGATCTGCCTCCTGGGCAGCCTTCGCGTGCAGGGTCGCAGCCTCGGCGTCGTTCCGCGCGAGGGCAATCCGCGCCGCGAGCTCGTGCGCCGCTGCGCGCGTGGCCGGCTCGCCCGCCTTCGCGAGCACGATCGCTTCGTCCACCTGCTCGAGCGACTCGTCGACGCGGCCGGCGCGCATCAGCGCGTCGGCGAGGGCCAGGGCGAAGTCCGCCTCGTCCGGCTGGCGCGCGCGAGCGTCCTGCAGCACGGAGATCGCCTCATCGAGCCGGCCCGCCCGCATCAGCGCCGACGCCAATTGGTACTGGACGACCGCAAGTTCCGGATGTGCGTCGACAATCGCCTGGAGCGCGCGGATGCCTGCGGAGTATTTCTTCTGGCCGATCAGCAGGGCTGCGGCCCGATGCTGGTTGATCAAGAGCGCCTGAGCCTGCCACGACAACGATGGTGGCACGACGGACACGTGCGGCCTCGCCAGGTAGCCGAGCAGCGCGAGGCGTTCCTCGTCGGCCGGCGCAATCCGTGCGGGCAGTACCGGCGTTGCGGCGGCAGTCAACCGATCCAGCTCATCGCGCAGCCGTGCCGTCTGCGTGGCCGTTCCGGACGGATCCACGGGAGTGGACGCGAGCGGTGTCAGTTCTTCGTTCGCGCCGTGAACGTATCGGTACACGCCGGTCGTCATCGCATAGACGGCATGGCCGCCGAAGCTGAAATACGGTGAGAGCCATTCCGCATACAGCGGTCGATCGCTCAGCGTCGCTTCGTCATCCGTGAGCACGGCGCGCAGCGATCGGCCGGTCAGCGAACCGGGGACGGGGGCACGAACGAGGTCGAGCACGGTGGGCACCAGATCGATGTGCTGGACCGGGCCGTCAACGCGCCGGCCCGCACCCTCGTTGTTGGGCTGCTTCACGATCAACGGGACGCGTATCGCCGCGTCGTCGAGCGTCTGCGATGGTTCCTCGCCGCGATCGCCAACCAGGATGATCGTGCCGCCGTCGTACAGATCCCGGCTCTTGAGCAGTGCAGTCAAGCGGGTGACGGCCGTGTCGGCGTCGCGCCGATCGACCTGGACGAAGAGGAAAAAGCGCCTGCCGTCCTGCAGGCGCATCCAGGTCTCGGCGGCGTCGAGCGTTTCGGACGCGCTGCGCACGAGGACCGGCTCGCTGTCCGCGGCGGCGCTGTCGGGAAGTTCCGCGTCGTAGAAACGGAATCCCTGGGCGACTCCGGTGTCGGGCCGGAGCAGGAACGACGAGACCGCCGCGCCCGTCGCGAAGCCGCGATTTCGCAGCATTTCGGCAAGCGTCTGCACGTCCTCCTTGAGGACGAAGCCCGCGTCATCGCGCACGCCGTGGTGCAGCGGCAGTTGACCTGAAAGGAGCGACGCGTGAGCGGGAAGCGTCTGCGGCGATTGCGCGTACGCGTGTTCGAAGACCACCGCGTCAGACGCCAGCAGATCGATCGCCGGAGTGTCCGTGCTCGGCGCTCCATAAACCGGCAGGGCGGTCGCCGGCATGCGGTCGACGGAGATGATTACGATCGGTCCCTGATGCGGCGGAGACTCGCGGGCGAACCACCAGCCGGCGGCTGCCGAACCCGCCACCGCGATCGCCAACGCCGACACGATGCCCGCGGCCACCCACGGCCGCAGTTTGCGCGAGGGACCTGGCATTAACCGGGATTTACGGCTGCCGCCTCGGCGCGTGCCGCGGCCAGCTCCGTCTTGGCGTGTTCGTTGTCCGGCTCGACCTTGAGCATTTCAGTGTAGGACTCGATCGCGCGGTCGAGCGCCGCGCGCCGCGCCACTGGGTCCGACTCGAGCGCCGCCTTGCGCCGATAGGTGGCGGCAATCACGAGGTTGAGTGTCGTGAGGCTCGCGTGCTTCGCGCGAATCTGCTCGTAGGTGGTGATCGCCTGATCGATGCGACCCTGTTCGCGCAGCATGTTTGCCGCTCCAATCTGCGCCTGGATGTTGGACGGCAGTGCGCCGGGCGTCAGCCCGGGTTCAGGCGTCAGTACGAAGTCCAGCGGCGGCGTCGCCGCCGTGCGCACCATCGCCTCGGCCTGTATGGCAACGAACCCGGGGGCATCGACAACGAAGGTGAAGACACCGATGCGCAGCCCGATCATCGCCCAGCGGCCCTTGGAGTCGGAGGTGGTGATTCCTACACGCGGCTGCAGGTCCGGATTCGCCGCACGAATCGTGGCGCCCTTGATCGGCTTGCCGTCGATGTCGCGAACCGTACCCGTCGCCCTGGCTGTTTGTGCAGAGGCGGGCACCGCCAGCCAGAGGGCGCTTACCACGACGATGACGACGCGCAGGCATCGGACCATACTTGTCCTCCGGGCGAACATCTTACCCCCGGTCCTCAATCACCCGATCCTCAACTCTTATCTGATTCCTGAGGCCTGAGCCCTGAGGCCTGTTCTACAGGTGATACAGCATGAGGTAGACAATTACGCCCGTCACCGACACGTACAACCACACGGGCAGGGTCCAGCGCGCGATGCGCACATGACGCGTGTAGTCGCCGCGGAGTCCGCGTGCGGTCGTAACCAGTGCCAGCGGCAGGATTGCCGCCGCCAGGATGATGTGGGGAATCAGGACGGCAAAGTAGACGACGCGCACGGCGCCGGTGCCACGGAACGGGACCGACCCGGCGTTGGCGTGATAGATGACGTAGCTGATCAAGAACAGCGCCGACGTTCCGAGTGCCGACAGCATGCAGCGCCGATGAGCGTCGATCCGCCGGCTGCGAATCATCACGTAACCGGCAACCAGAAAGACCGATGCCAGCGCGTTGAGACTCGCGTTCAGCGTCGGGAGGTCGGCGATCTCCATCGGGGGTGCCGCGTCAGAGCCAGAGCCGATCGGCAACGAGCGCGCCGAGGAGGAGCGGCAGGTACGTGATGGAGAACAGAAACAGTGCGCGTGCCGTTGCCATCGAACGTGCGCGCGCGAAGCGGAGCGCGAGCCACACGAACAGCAGCCCCAGCACAGTGGCCACCATCATGTACGGGACGCCGGCAAGGCCGACGGCGGCGGGCAACAGGCTGACCGGCCAGAGAGCTGCCGAGTAGACCAGCGCCTGCTGACCGGTGCGGCGTCCGTCGGGTTCGAGGACCGGCAATAAAGGAATGGCGGCGTTGGCGTAGTCATCGCGATAGAGCCAGGCGATCGCCAGGAAGTGCGGCATCTGCCAGAAGAAGACGATGCCGAAGAGGACCAGCGCCTCGAGCGAGATGCGTCCGGTTGCCGCGCTCCATCCGATCACCGGTGGCAGCGCCCCCGGAATCGCGCCGACGAGCGTCGCCAGCGGCGTGCGCAGTTTCAGCGGTGTGTAGACCAGGACGTAACTGATCAGTGTCCATCCGGCGACGGCGGCAGCGGTGGCGTTGACGGCAATGGCGAGTTGCGCGAGCCCGATGGCGGAGAGGACCACCCCAAACGAGGCGCCTTCGCCGGTCCCGAGCCGGCCCCGAGGCAGCGGCCGCGTGCTGGTTCGCCGCATGAGCGCGTCCGTGCGGCGTTCCCACACCTGGTTGAGCGCGGCGGCTCCGCCCGCAACCAGGGCTGTCCCAACCAGTGTGTTCACCAGCAGGGTCACTTCAACGCCGGCCGGCGACGCCAGATACAGACCGGCAAGCGTGGTCACCAGAACCAGAAGATTCAGCCGCGGCTTGGTCAGCGCAACGAAATCGGCGAGCCGGTGTACCGCGACGGACGCATCGGGTCGCGCCGCTCCGTGTGGATGAACGCCGGCCGCCGGCGCGCCCGGTTTCATGCGCGCGCGCCTGTCCTGGTCGGCCCGGCGGGTCCGCCTTCGAAGGCGCCCCGCTCAGGCGGCACCCGCCCCACGCCGATGGACGCAGCAGCCGTGCCTGCGCCAAGTGCGCCGAGGCGCGATTGGTGCGCGCGCAACGTCAACACGAGCGACGTGACGAGCACGGAGGCGCCGGTCACGACGTGCAGCGAGTTGATGACGTAGTGCCTGGCCGTCAGCACGGTGAGCGCGCCGAGCGTGATCTGAGCCGCGAGGAGCAAGAGCAGGAGCGCCGACGGGCGCACGAGGGCGCCGCCGCGTCGGTGATGGTAGAAGACGTGACCGGCTGTCGCGAGGATCAACGCGCTGGCCACCAGCGCTCCGACGCGATGGGCAAAGTGAATGGCGATCTTCGGATCCCACTGCGGCGGAATCAGCTGTCCGAACGCGAGAGGAAAGTCGGGAATCGCCAGCCCTGCATCCGTGTGCCGCATCACGGCGCCAATCAGAATCTGCACATAGATCCACGCGGTCGTCACGACCGTCAGCCGCCGCAGCATGGAGTCGTCAACCGGCTGCGAGGCCCCGCTCGCCCAGCTGCGCGACGTGAACAGCGCGATGGCGGTCGTCAGGCAGAAGACGATTTGCGCAAGACCGGCATGGGCAATCGAGATCGGATCCGGCAGGTACCACAGCACGGTGATGCCGCCAAGGAGTCCCTGCGTGATCACGGCGGCCAGCGCGATGTATCCGAGCCGCCGCACCCAACGCCGCGGCTCGACGCGCCATAACCAGACCGCGAGGACAAGGATCAGGAATCCGACCGTGCTGGCGATCAGGCGATGCGAATGTTCGTAGCGAATCCCGCCCACCATCTTTTCCAGCGGGAACGTGAACATGAACCAGCCATAGGTGTTCGGCCAGTCCGGGACGGATAATCCCGACCCGGTGCTCGTCACCAGGCCGCCGGCAAAGATGAGCACGGCGGTCGAAAATGCGACGAATCGCGTGTAGAGCCTGAGTGCCACTAGCCCTTGAACGTAAACGCGACGTCGCTGGTTTGTTTCTCGCCAATCGTGACCATCTGTGTCTGTGTCCCGAGCTTCTCGTGCCACGCCTCGATGGTGTAGGTGCCCGGCGGCAGCCCCTTCAGTTCGAACCGGCCATTCCCAGTCGTCACGGCATGAAACGGATGGTCGAGCACGCCGACGTATGCGCTCATCCATTTATGGACGTCGCACTTGAACGGCACCATCACCTCCTTGGTGCTGAAGGTGTGCGTATGCTTCATGCCCGTCAGCTGAAGCGCTCTGTTGAACTCGCGATTCTGCTGCGGGACGGCGTGAATGTTGTGCAGCGTGTTGTCGCTGCTGCGAAGCTCCAGCGGCTGGCCGACCTGGATGCCGAGAACGTGCGGCACGTAACGGCAGCCTTTCTGGTCGAGGACGACGGCCGTTGACGGCACGGGAAAGACACGATCGCCAAGTCCGTCCTTCACGTATACGAATACGTTCTGAAGCCCGGAACCCTCGCCGACGACCACGGTCTCGGTCCGGTTCTGCGGCTGTTTCTCACAGTAGGGGTCGGAGTCCATCGAGATGGGCTCCGACGCGGGCGGCGTGCCCTCGAACGTGACGAGCCCCGTGATGGCGCCGGCCGTCGCCGGATCGACGGGATTGCTGACGGCGGCCGGTGGCGGTGGTGCTTCCTCGCTCCTGCCGCATGCCGCCACGGTCAGCGCCGCGGCGGCCGTCAACGCGAGGGTACCGCCCGTGAACAGACGATGAAGCCTGGATCGCATAAGGGTGTCGACTCCCAACCCTTGATTATCCCAGAGAGGCGGGCTGCGATTAAGGGGTGCCGCGGACAGCCGCGATTTTGCGGAGAACGCGGTCCTGCATCCATTGCGTGCTCCACCAGTCGACCGGAGTGACCTGTTCTCCGCCCACGAGCGTCGTGAAGTGCAGATGGTCCCCGCCCGCCAGCCCGGTTTGACCGCTGCGGCCGATCTCCTGACCTTTTTCGACCGTCTCTCCCACCCTGACACCTATTGACGACAGATGCCCGTACAACGACTGCACCCCAAGGCCATGGTCGATGACGACGCAATTACCGTAGATGCCCAGGTCGTCCGCGTGGACGACCACCCCGCGCTGAGCGGCAGAGATCGGGGCGTTCGCGGTTGTCGCGAGGTCGAACCCCAGGTGCACCTGCTGATCGACTTCCTTGCCATGGTAGAGATACGTACGGGCATCGGCGAACTGTGCCTGAACGGCGGAGTTACCCAGCTGCTGGAAGGCGTCCATGAAGAGCAGCTCCGCTGATGTCTTTTTCGCCAGGTCGCGAACGTATTGGTTGTTCTTCTGGCGGAGGTCGCGGTTGATCTTCAGAAAGCCGGCCAGGATGTCGTCGGTCTGAATCTGCTCGTCCGGCGAGGTTGAGGCGATGGCCGGAACGACCCTCTGCAGGAAGCGGTCGTCGATCTCGATGCGGCTTTTCTTGTACTGCTTCGGAAACACGCGGTAGTCGAGCGGAACGATGACCTGATTGCCGGCCTCGTCGCGCGCGAAGACGTCGATCCGGGTGTTCGTCGGCTGGTCGTAGAGCAGCGCGAAGAACGCCACCCTGAGAGCGGAATCGCCGGAGATGCCAATGCCCGACGCCGGGAACGAGCGGTATTCCTTGTCGCCGACGCGGACGCCGGACTGCACATCCTCCGGCGTCGCGCGGAAGACGGCGAACTCGCTGCCGCCGTGATTGACGAAATGAAACGTCGACAGCACGGTCAGCCGCGGCGGTTCGAGCCGCACCTGCACGTCGCGTGTCTCGGATGATTCCGCGTCGCGCAGGCCATAGAGCACCGGCCGCGCCGCGTGCACCACAATCCGCGCCGGGCCCGACCTCAGCTCCGGCAGTGCCCGCTTGCCAATCGGCCGCATCACGAGAAGTCGGTCAGCGGACCGTTTTGCCGCACCCTCGTCGGTGTTCAGCGTAAAGACCTGATAGGTCTTTCCGCCCTGCTCGATAGCCACCGTCAGGCGCGAAAAGGCGCCACCCGGCGCCTGCGCCATCATCTCGAGCGAGCTTGCCTGTCCGATGAACTTTCCCGGCTGACGGATTTCGATGGCCGGCCCGTCCAGCCGTCCGGCCCAGAACCACGCACCCGCGCCGGCAATGAGCGCGAGAAGGATGAGATAGAAGAGAAACTTCAGCAGGCCGCGCATTGTTCGCATCATAGCGCGGCGCCGGATGGTCGTCGGCGGCGTGGCTTGAAAGCGTGCCCTCCACCTGTTGAAACGGTGCGCTACGACTTTGGTTTCGGCGGAGGGAGCGACATGCGCAGTCCCAGCACCATCAGAAGGACAATCAGCAGATTCATCTGCAGGCTCGCCTGAGCGCGCGCCGCTATCAGCACCTCCGTCATCGACAGGATCTGAAACGCCACGACAGACCCGAGCGCCGCCGCGGCGTAGACGCGCTGTTCCCGGCTTCCGCCTCGCCACGCGCGGACGAGCGCGCGGACGATGACATACCAGAGGAACACCCATGCCGCCAGGCCGAGCACGCCCGCTTCGGTGAGGATGTGCAGCGGCGCGTTGTGCGCGTGCCAGCCACTCAGCTGAAAGTCCCGATTCGCCTGCGTGGCCGGCATCTGATACGTGATCTTGTCAAACGTGCCGACACCGATGCCGACGAGTGGATGCGCCTGAAACATGGTCCACGCTTCCTCCCAGACCTGCAGCCGCATGTTGATTCCGGAATTCAGCGCGCGGTCGAGGAACGTCGATGCGACAAAGGTTGTGATCCGCAGGTTATTGGCGATGACGATCGCTGCGCCGGCTGCCGCCGTTCCCATCAGCCCGATCCATCGCCGCCAGTGTGCGGCGTTGAGGAAGCACACCCCGAGCGTCGCAACGACAAAGACGAGCAAACCCATTCGGGCCAGGAGCAGGTAGTTGGCGAGGCCGACGACGGCCCACACGGCGCCGTTGAAGAGGGAGACCCACCGCCGCTGGTCGCCAATGAATCGGGCCAACAGAAACGGTGCCACGAGGTTGAAGACCCAGGTGATCTGGTGCTTCCCGAGCCACGTGACGGAGCGCACCTCGAGCGGGATCCGATCGAGTCCCTCGTCGAGCCGCGACACGATGACGCGAACGGCGAGCTCCAGAACCGCCAGCGCGGCCACCACCCACGTCGCTTCGAGCAGACGTGAATCCTCGAGCATCTGCCCGGAGAACCACCAGAAGACGATGATGCCGCCGACGTACCCAAGCGCCAGCGCGCTGAGCGCCCGTTCCTGCGAGAGCAGGGTCGACAGCGCGAACACGGCCAGTAATCCGGCGAGCGCGGAATACGCGATGGCGGCCCGCGCCGGTCGCCGTGGCCCGATCCGGCCGGCCAGGAGCATCGCCACGCACGCGAGTACGAACGGCAGCAGATAGAGCCACGGCCATGCCTGCGCGGGAAATGGTTCGCCGAAGTTGGTGAGGCCGTCGCCGGTGACCATCAGGAAGACGCCGGCGAGGAAGCACCACCCGGCGAACCTGGCCAGGTCCGACTGCACGGGCTGTAGAATACAGAATATCCACGAATGGTGATCGACGCGCTCGTCGCCCCGTTCCAGGTTCTGGTACGTCAGCGTCCGGTCATCACGACCTTCGTTCAGCGCGAGATCCGCACGCGTTATGGCACGTCCGCTCTCGGCCTCGCCTGGCCGCTGATCCGGCCGCTCAGTCTTCTCGCCCTCTACACCTTCGTCTTCTCGACGGTGATGAAGGTCCGCTTCGACGATGACCCGCGCGCCGCCAACTTCGCGTTGTATCTGTTCTGCGGGCTCATTCCGTGGCTGGCGTTTTCGGACGGCCTGTCACGCGCGACGACCGCGATCCACGATCACGCGTCGCTGGTGAAACGGATACGCTTTCCGTCGGAGATTCTGCCGCTCCACCAGGTACTGGTGGCGCTGGCCATCGAATCGCTTGGCCTCGTCATCCTGCTGGGCGCGTTGGTCATCGACGGACGCGTGCCTGGCTGGCCGCTGCTGGCCCTTGTCGCCATCGTTGTTCCGCAGTTCCTGTTCACCACCGGTCTGGCGTGGGTGCTGGCCACGCTGTCGGTGCTCCTGTCGGACACCCGGCAGATCGTCGCCTTTGCGCTCATGTTCTGGATGTACGCCACGCCGATCGTCTATCCGCTGGACATGGTGCCTCCGCGGCTGCAGTGGCTGTTCTGGCTGAACCCGATGACCTACGTCGTCGAGGCCTACAGAGGTGCCGTCCTTGAAAACAGGGCACCGGAGCTGATGTCGTTCGCTCTCTTCTGCGCGGTGTCGCTGGGCGTGTTCATCGCCGGATACTGGGTGTTCCAGCGCTCGAAGTACGAGTTCGCGGACGTGCTCTGATGCGCGAGCCTGTCATCGAGCTCGACGAGGTCACCAAGTCCTACAAGATTTACAGGAATCGCCGCCACCGGGCCGTTGAAATGCTGGTGCCCGGCGCGCCCGTTCTTCATACCAATTTCCCGGCGCTGCGCGGCGTGACGATGACGGTCGAGCGCGGCGAGACGCTCGGCGTCGTCGGCGTCAACGGTTCCGGCAAGAGCACGCTCCTTCAGATCATCGCGGGGATCGTCCGGCAGACGAGCGGGCGGGTGACGGTGCGAGGACGTGTGTCGTCCCTCCTCGAGCTGGGCGCCGGCTTTCACCCCGAGCTCACCGGCCGGGAGAACGTCGAGGTATTCGGCACGGTGATCGGGCTGACGGTGGCGGAGATTCGCCGCCGTCTGCCGGACATCGAACGTTTTGCGGCAATCGGCGAGTTCATCGACCAGCCGGTCAAGCTGTATTCGAGCGGGATGTTCGTGCGTCTGGCGTTTGCCGCCGCGATTCACGTCGATCCCGACATCCTCCTCGTGGACGAAGCGCTGGCCGTCGGCGACGCCGTCTTCCAGCACCAGTGTCTGCTCCGGATCCGCGAGATGCAGGCACACGGGACGACCATCATGTTCGTCAGCCACGAGATGGGCATGATCAAAGCCGTCTGCTCGCGCGTCGTCCTGCTCGACGCGGGGCAGATCCTCGAGGAGGGCGGACCGGCCGAAATCACCAGCCTCTATTTCGCTCGTGCATCGGCGCAGATTGCGCAAGCGCAGGCGCCGCACGACCCCGTCACCATCACCACCTCGCCGGCCGAGCCACGATTCGCAGCGGATCCCGACTTCGATGCTCAGGCCCGCGTCTTCCGGCATGGGACGGGCGCCGCAAAGATTCGCCGCATCGAGCTGTTGGATTCGTGCGGCCGCCCGGTGACGGCGGTCGCGTTCAACGACGAGGCGATCCTTCGCGTACACGCGGAGTTCCTTGCCGACGTTCCCAGCAGCATCATCGGCTTTGGCTTTCGCGATCGCGCGGGAATCGAGCTGATCGGCACGAATACGTTCGAAGAAGGGATTACGCTGCCGTCCCGCTCCGCCGGCTCGACGCTCGTCGTCGACTTCCGCCTCCGCCTGCCGCTCATCCCGGGGACCTATAGCATCAGCAGCGCCATCGCCGCGGACCGCTACACGAGGGCGTACTACGACTGGATCGACAATGCGCTGATTGTGACCGTGGCTCCGCCGGCGTCGGGGAAGGCGATTCATGGTCAGGTCTGGGTGCCTGTCGAGATCTCGGTGCGCCCCTCGTGAGCGCCGACGCGAACGATCCTCACGCTCGCCGGAGCACCGAGGAGGATCTGCTCGCGGAGATCACCGATCTGACCACGCTCGTCGCCGCCCAGGAACGGGCCGTTGCGGAGTCGTTCGACGAAATGCGCCGCGCGCACGCATCGCTCGGGTGGCGTGCGCAGCGTCGGTTCGAAAAGATCGGCGAGCGGCTTCTGCGGAATCCAATTCTTCGCGAGCCGTATCGTTTCGTGCGGCGTGGATTCGAGATCTGGGTCGATCACGGGCTCGCCTTCGTCTTCAAGTTCGCGGCGCGAAAAATCGGGTCGGCCCTGCGCGGCCGCCCGCTGACGGTCGAGGACCATACCTGGACACCGAGTCCCGGCGACTACGAGACATGGATCGCACGCACCACACGCGGCGCCGACGCATATGCCGCGATGCGCGTCGAGCGGCAGAAACTCGCGGACGCGCCGCTCGTCAGCGTGCTCATCATGCCTGGTGGGGCGGCTGAGGAGGCGCGCCGCCGCACGGTCGAAAGCCTCCGCGCGCAGGTGTACGACCACTGGGAAGTGTGTGACGCGCTGGAGACCGCCCGCGGCAGCGTGGTGGCATTCGTCCACGCAGGCGACCAACTGGCCCCCGAAGCGCTCTTCGCTGTTGTGAAGCGCCTCCATGCGGATCCCCCCGCCGACATCGTCTATTCGGACCAGGATGTGACCGACGAGGGAGGTCAGCGGCGCGAGCCGTTCTTCAAACCGGAGTGGGATCCGGAGCTGCTCCTGGCCACAAATTATCTGGGACCCTTCACGGTGCTGCGCCGCGCCGTCGTGGATGACGTAGGTGGGATGCGTCCTGAGTTCGGCGATGGCCAGGTGTATGACCTGATGCTGCGCGCCAGCGAGCGCACAGCCCGGATTGCCCACGTGCCGAACGTGCTCTGCCACCTGCGGCCGCGCGCGATGACGCGCGATGGCATCGTCGCGCATCATTCCGCCACGCGGGACGAAAAGCGGGCGATCGAAGCAGCGCTGATGCGGCGGCAGCGCCCGGGCTGCGCCGAACCAATCTTCACGAGCCGCGGGCCGCGCTGCTACGCCACGCGGTTTCAGCTGACCGGGCGGCCGCTGGTGTCGATCATCGTTCCCACGCGCAATCAGGCGGAGCTGCTGCGGACGACGATCGACAGCATCCGCAGTCGTACTGACTACGGTTCATACGAAATCGTGGTTGTGGACAACGGCAGCACCGATAGCGAGGCCCTGAGCTACCTGGCCTCGCTGGGACCGCCGGTTCAGGTCCATCGGTGGCCGCATGCGTTCAATTACTCGGCGATCAACAACTTCGCCGTGCGCATGTCGAAAGGGGAGCAGCTGCTCTTCCTCAACAACGACATCGAGATTGTCCGTCCGGACTGGCTGACCGCGCTGCTCGAATACGCGCAGTTGCCGGGTGTCGGCGCGGTCGGCGCCAAGCTGCTCTATTCCGACGGGACGATTCAGCACGCCGGCGTCGTGCTGAAGCGCACCGGCGTAGCACACCATGCGTTCCGCTGGGCGCCCAGGGAGGTCCTCGGTGTTCCGCGGCTTGCGGATCTGCCGCGGAACTGCAGCGCCGTCACCGGCGCGTGCATGCTGGTGCCGCGCCGGGTCTTCGAGGAAGTCGGAGGGTTCGACGAAGAGCTGCGCGTGGTGCTCAACGACGTCGATTTGTGTCTGCGCATTCGCGAGCGCGGGTATGCCGTCATCTATACGCCGCATGCGCAGCTGTACCACCATGAAGGCTCCAGCCGCGGGCGCCTGCATCCGCCCTCAGATGACTCCCGGTTCCTGAAACGCTGGGCGTCCCGGTTCGCGCACGTCGATCCGTACTACAACCCCAACCTCACCGACGTACGCGAGGACTGGAGCGTCAGTCTGGATAACTGAAGCCGGCGTCAGGGACTCTGAAGACCTATGGAGCGGGCATCACGATTCCGAACTTTGACATCTCGCGCGATGGGCAGCGCTTCATCATGGTGAAACCGGAATCCGGGGCCGGCCGGCTGAACGTGATGCTGAACTGGTTTGCTGATCGCGGCTAGACGGACACGTCAAGCCCTCGCCCCTAGACATCGTCCGCCACGCATCGGGCGCACCCTCATGGGATAATGCCCGGCTGACGAAAGGGTCCGCCGTATGCGACTGACAGTGAACGGAAAACCCCAGAACTACGAAGACGATCCGGACATGCCGCTCCTGTGGTATCTCCGCGACGAACTACGCCTCACCGGCACGCGCTTCGGCTGCGGCGCCGGACTGTGTGGCGCCTGCACGGTGCACGTAAACGGGCAGGCGGTTCGTTCGTGCCAGACCAGGATGGGCACGCTCGAAGCGAAGACGGTGCTGACTATCGATGCGCTCGCGGAGGGCGGCAGGCTGCACCCGGTGCAGCAGGCGTGGATCACCCACAACGTGCCGCAGTGCGGCTACTGTCAGTCCGGCCAGATCATGCAGGCGGCGGCGCTGCTGAGAACGACCCCGAAACCGAGCGATGCCGACATCGACCGTTCGATGGCGGTGAACATCTGCAGCTGCGGCACCTATCAGAGCATACGCGCCCCGAGCAAGACCGCG
>JAICQE010000185.1 GCA_025938035.1 Vicinamibacteria bacterium | reverse complement strand
GGAGAAGTACGCCAAGGAAGCGATCGCCATCGACGAGAACAACGTCGAGGCGAACAAGACGCTTGGTTATCTATACGCTGGTGGGAATCCGTCCGCCGAGGATGTAAGGAAGGCGATCCTCCATTTCGAGCGCGCCACCGCCGGCACGGTCGGCACCGACGTCAACATGCTGTACTACCTTGGCCAGATGTATCTGCGGAACAGGGAGCCGCAGAAAGCTGTCCAGGTGTTGACCCGCGTGGTCGCACAGACCGCCGGCAGTCCGTCTCCGAGACAGGTGCTCGCCACGGCCTATGCCGCGGCCGGCGACCTCAAAGGCGCGATTGCGACGCTCGAGGAAGTCGTCGAATACGTCCCGAGCGTGGCCGCCTCGCTGGCGCGATACCTCGAACAGGATGGGCAGCTCCGCGAAGCCGCCGAGGCGTACACGCTCGCGCTTGCGCAGGCCCCGAACGACCGGCAGTTGAAGCTGCTCCGCATCGCCGCGCTCTACAACGCGAAGGATTTTGCGGCGTCGGGGCGCTTTGCGGCCGAAGCGCGGAAGCAGCACCCCGAGGACCCCAACTTCCCGCGCCTTCAGGCGCGCGCCCTGTTTGCTGCCGGCGACAAGGCCGGCGCCCTTGCCGTGGCCGAATCGGCCGCGAAGACGTTCCCGAAGGATCTGCGGACGCAGTTCGCGCTCGTCGATCTGTACTCCGACGCCGGCCGGTCCGGTGACGCCGAAAAGGTTCTGCGACAGATGCTCGCCAGTAACCCGTCGGACGCGCGCGTGCTGAACCATCTCGGCTATCTGCTCGCCTCACGCGGCGAACAGCTCGACGAAGCGGTCACGCTGGTTCGGCGAGCGCTGGAGAAGGATCCGGACAGGCCGGAGTATCTCGACAGCCTCGGGTGGGCGCACTTCAAACGCGGCGAGCTGAACGATGCGCTGAAATATCTCTCGGCGGCTGCGCAGAAACTGCCCGACCATTCCGAAATCCAGGACCATCTCGGCGACGTGCACGCGCGGCGCGGCTCCCTGCAGGAGGCGATCGCGGCGTGGACCAAAGCGCTCGGCGGCAACGGCCTGGGGATCGAGAAGAGCGGCGTCGAGAAGAAAATCAGCGATGCAAAAGTCAAAATGCAAAATGCAAAATGAGCGCGTCGCATGATGCGCGGCCTCGTGCACGCGCCACCGGCTCTCTTCCTTTTGCCTTTTGCCTTTTGCCGTTTGCCCTTTGCATTGCTGTAGCCTCCTGCGGCGTCCCGAAGCCCATCACGCTTCCTTCTGATCCCGGCGGTCCGTTTCCCGACTTTGCCTCGGTGCATGCACAGATATCGGCGGCGTGCGCGAGCGTGCGAACGCTGAGAGGCGAGCTTGGCCTGTCCGGACGCGCTGGCGAGGAGGGTGTGCGAGGCCGGGTGCATATCGGTTTCGAGCGTCCTTCGTCGATGCGGCTGGAGGGCGTGGCACCATTCGGGCCGCCCGTGTTCATCCTTGCCGGCCGCGGCGATTCCGCCACCCTGGTGCTCCAGCGTGATGAACGGATCCTTCGCAACGCCCCGCCGGAAGCGATTCTCGAGGCGCTGACCGGCGTGTCGCTCGGTCCGGCGGATCTCCTCGCGGTCTTCACCGGCTGCGTCGTCCCTGCGCCGCGGCCTATCGCCGGACGGATCCATCCGCGGGATGTGGCAGCCATCGATATCGAAAGTGCGGAGCAGGGACGGGGGCGCGGCACGGCGACCGTGTTCTTGCGGCGCGCCGGAAGCGGATGGCAGCCGTACGCCGCCCGACGCGACCGGTGGCAGATCGAATATGCCTTTGGGACGGGGATGTTTCCGCAGTCGGTGAGGCTCGTGTCGCTCAGTCCGGACGTGGCGGTCAACATTGCGGCCGCGCTGGCCGGGATTGAAACCAACGTCGACATCGATCCGGCCGCCTTCACGGTTCAGGAACAGAAGAATCTCGAACCGTTGACGCTCGAGGAACTGCGGCAGGCAGGGCCGCTGCGCGGGCCATGAACGGACGATCTCTCTGCGCTGTGGCAGTCGCAGCCTGCACACTGACCTCCGCCCAGGCTCAGCGCGGCCAGAGTGCGCCGGTGCATGGCTACGAGGTCGTGAACGTCTATCCCCACGATCGCAACGCGTTCACCCAGGGCCTGCTGTATCGCGACGGCGTGCTCTACGAGAGCACCGGCCTGAACGGCCGGTCGTCGCTACGGAAGGTCCAGCTCGAGACCGGCAAGGTGTTACAGCAAATCAGCGTTGAAAGCCGCTACTTTGCCGAGGGGCTGACGGACTGGGGCTCCCGCCTGGTGCAGCTCACGTGGAACACCAATGTCGGCTTCGTCTATGACCTGGCGTCGTTCAAGCAGGTGCAGACCTTCGGTTACGAGGGCGAGGGCTGGGGCCTGGCGCGCGACGCGAAACGGATCGTGATGAGCGACGGGACCCCGACGCTGCGGTTCCTGGATCCGCAGACATTCAGGGTCGTAGGCCGGTTACCGGTGACCGACGGCAATCTGCCGGTGGACGACCTGAACGAGCTCGAAGTAATCGACGGACAGGTCTATGCGAACGTGTGGCTGACCGACCGCATTGCGATGATTTCGCCGGAGAGCGGCCGCGTGACCGGCTGGATCAATCTCGCCGGCCTGATGCCGCCCGGCTCGGTGTCCGGCGACGCGGTCCTCAACGGCATCGCCTACGATGCGCAGCGCAAGCGTCTCTTCGTGACCGGGAAGCTGTGGCCGTCGCTGTTCGAGATTCGGATTCGTCGTTGACGACACCGTCGGTCATCGTTCGCGCGCACGCAAAAATCAACCTCGACCTGCGCGTGCTCGGTCCACGTCCCGACGGCTACCATGAGCTCCGCACCGTGTTCCAGTCGATCGCGCTGCACGACGTCATCGAATGCGTGCCGCGTGCCGGCGCGCTCGCCATCGAGTGCACCACGGCCGGCGTCCCGCTCGATGCGTCGAACCTCGTCTGGCGGGCGGCCGACGCGTTGTGGCGCGCGCTGCGGAGACCTCCACCCGTCCGTGACGTGTTGATTCGCCTGCAGAAGAACATTCCGCTGCAGGCCGGCCTCGGCGGCGGGAGCGCCGACGCGGCGGCGGCGTTGATCGGACTCGCCCGGCTGTGGAAGACCCCTGTCCGTCCGTCGCAGTTGACGGATGTCGCCGCGACGCTTGGCGCGGACGTGCCGTTCTTCCTCTCCGGGGGTACCGCGCTGGGTCTCGGACGCGGCGACGAGGTCTACCCGCTGGCGGATCTGGCCCGTCATTGGATCGTCCTCCTGGTTCCCGGGTTTGGCGTGTCGACGGCGGATGCCTATGACCGGTACGACGCCGAGCGCGATCTGTCGCGCGGCGTCAGCGCCCGTGAACCGCAGCATGTGCCGGGGCCGTGGCCATCGCGCGCCGCACAGATGATCAACGACCTCGAGGCGCCGATCGCCCGCCATCACCCGGAGATCGATCAGATGCGCACGGCGCTCAGACGCGCCGGCGCGCTTGCCGCGGCCATGTCCGGCAGTGGATCGGCGGTCTTCGGCCTGTTCCAGAAACGCGCCGATGCGCTGGCCGCCGTCGATCGCCTCTCGGGTTCCGGATGGCGCGTGCTGCTGACTGAATCGCTCGATCGCGGCGAGTATGCGCGGCGCAGCCGGCCTGTGCTCCGGCGCCGAGCGGCGTGACCACCAGCCACGGAGCCACGGAGCCACAGAGTTCTGATCTGAAGGACAATCTTCGTGCCTCCGTGTCTTCGTGGCCCGTCGACCGCCTGCAGTCGCTGTTCATTGCGCTGCTCGTTGTAGCGATCATCCCGTTTTTCGTCAACCTGGGCGACGCCTCGATCTGGGACGCGAACGAGGCGTATTACGTTGAAACGCCGCGCGAGATGATCGAACGCGGCGATTGGATCAATCCCTCCTTCAATTACGAACCGCGCTTCAACAAACCCGTCCTCAGCTATTGGATCGTCGGCGGTCTGTATCAGGTCTTCGGCGTCTCGCTCGCGGTCGAGCGTGCCGCCATCGCCGGCGCCGCGGTGATCATGCTGATCGCGGTGTGGTTCATGGCGCGCGCCTCGTCTCCACAGCCGCTGGCGCCGCTGCTGGCAACGCTGGGGCTGGCTGCGGGGCCGCGCTTCTTCATGTTCAGCCGGCGCATTTTTGTCGACATGGCGGTCACCGCCATGATGACGCTGACGCTGCTCTTTTTCGTCCTCGCCGAACGCTATCCCTCGCGGCGGCGGCTGTTCCTCCTCTTGATGTACGTGTCCGTCGGCGCCGGCGTGCTGACAAAGGGCCCGGTTGCGGCGGTGATTCCGGTAATCGTCTTCACGATCTACCTGGGCGTGCATCGCGAACTCGGCCGTCTGCGCGAAATGATGATTCCGGCCGGAGCGCTGATCGCTCTGGCGATTGCCGCGCCCTGGTACGTCGCGCTGTACATGCGGCACGGCTGGACGCACATCACCGGGTTCTTCATCGGCGAGAACGTCGGCCGCTTCACGGAAACCATCGGCGTGCAGGCGCGTGCCTGGTACTTCTACATTCCTGTGGTGCTCAGCGACATGCTTCCCTGGTCGCTGTGTCTCCCGGCCGTCGTCATGACCTGGTGGGCGGATCGCCGGCGTGATCGTGAGAACGTGTCCGTTCGGATCCGAACGCTCCTGCTCCTGTGGATCGCGGTCATCGTTGTGGTGTTTTCGCTGTCGCAGACAAAGCAGGACCTCTACATCTTTCCGATCGTCGCCGCCGTTGCCGTCCTGGGAGGGGATTGGGTGGCCCGCGGACTCGCCGGATATAGTGTCCGCCTTCAGGCGAACCAGCCCGGCGGCAGATGGTTCACAGGCACGTTGACCGTGTTCGGCATCGTGATGACGCTTCTGGGTGTCGGCGTGCTGTATCTGTTCAGCGGCGACCGCACGGTGTACATCGATGGAACCCGCGCGGCGGCGATGATTACCATCGTCGGCGGCCTGGTCGTTGCGGTTCTGCCATGGCGCGGCCGCGACGCGGTGGCTGTGTCGGCGGCGCTTCTCGTGTTCATCGCCTTCAACTGGATCCTCGCGGTGCGCGCCCTGCCGGACTTCGAACGCTACAAACCCGTGGTTCCGTTGAGCCGAATGATCGAGCAGCGCGCCGGGCCGGAAGACGTGGTGGCACATTTCGACGTCGCTCTGCCGAGCATGGTCTATTACCTCCGCCGGCATATCGAGGGTGGCCTGGACGAAGGCACGTTCACGCGGCTGCTCGGTTCCGATCGCCGTGTGTTCGCGGTGCTTCCCGAGGATCGCTACGAAGCGCTGAAGGGGAAGTTTGGCGTCGAGACCTGCGTGATCGGCCGGCACCTGACGTCCGATATCCGGCTGCGATCGCTGCTCGAACAGCAGCCTCCCCCGGAGGTGCTTCTCATCACGAACCGATGTCCCACGCCGTGAGGTTCGCGGCCCGCGAAGACACCCCGTGCAATCTGTGCGGCGCCACTACCTACGTCGTCGTCGGCACCCGCGACCGCGACGGAAACCCGCTCCGCACGGTCCTCTGTACAGCCTGCGGGCTCGTGTGGACGAATCCCCGTCCGACGGCTGCCGACATGAACGCGTACTACGAGACGTCGTACCGCGCTGATTACAAGGGACATCGCGCGCCGCCGCTGCGGAAGATCGTCCGCGGTTTTCTCGGCGCCGCGGATCGCCGGAGCACGCTGCGGCAGTTTGGCGCGGGCACGATGCTCGACGCCGGATGCGGGGCGGGCGAACTGGTCTATCTGATGCGGCGCGACGGGGTCGATGCCTCCGGTGTGGAGCCAGGGATCGAGTTTGCGGAGTTCGCACGAACGGTTCTCCACGTGCCGATCCAGACTGCCGCCGTCGACGCGGCGAGCGTTCCTCCGGAATCACAGGATCTCGTGACCATGTTTCACGCGCTGGAGCACGTACCGGATCCGCTCGCGGTGTTGACGACGGTGCGCACCTGGATCAGGGAGGGCGGTCACCTCGTCGTTGAAGTGCCCAACATCGCCGCGCGTGTGCAGGCGCCGAACCATCAGTATCACTACGCGCACCTCTACCACTTCACGGGCAGCACGCTGGCCGCACTGGGGGAGGCGGCCGGTTTACGCCTCAGGGAGACTCGGTACACTGACGACCGCGGCAACGTCATCTGCGTGTTTCAGCGTGCGGGCGACGAGCGGCGGCATCCTGCCGGTCTGGACGCTGAGGCAGCGCGGACGCTGGCAAGGCTCACGTCGCACACGGTGACGGGACATTACTTCTCAGCCGTGCCGTATGTCCGCGCGATCGGCCGGTTGCGCCGCCGGATCGCCGAAAATCGGGTGCTTCGCCGGCTGCGTACGGTCGAGGACGCTGTCCGCTGGTCCGACTCTCTTCCGTAGGCCCTCTCGTCCCTCGGCCACAGGCCTCGGGCCTTGGTTTGGCGATCGACGGTAACCTCGTCTACACTAAGAGTTTCCGTTAGCACGGGCGGGCGATTTCCTACAGATCCAAGACGAACTGGGGCGTGGCCAAGTGGTAAGGCGCGGGTCTTTGGATCCCGTATTCGAAGGTTCGAATCCTTCCGCCCCAACCAACCTTCGCGCGCCGTCGGCTCTGGATGGCGCGCTTCGGCTGGGCAGGCGTTCGTTGCGAAGTGTGATGGGAACACGCGACACGCAGGCGAACTTCGGATGGCAGGCCGCCGGCCGAGAACGAAGGCGGCTACGGCTGCCACGCCACGCGCGAACGCGGACGGAAGTAGAAAAGGCATGAAGAGACCGCCCCTCAGCGGTGCAGGACTGATGGCAACGGGATTTGGCGATCTGAAGATCTTTTCCGGCAGCGCCCACCCGCAGCTGGCGAAGGACATTGCCGATTTCCTCGGTATTCCGCTCGGTCAGGCCCGTCTGCGCCGTTTCCCGGACAGCGAGGTCTCGTTCCAGATCGACGAGAACATCCGCGGCGCCGATGTCTTCATCGTGCAACCGACGTCGACGCCGGTTGACCAGCACCTGATGGAGATGCTGGTGATGATCGACGCCTTCCGGCGGTCGTCGGCGGCGCGGATCACAGCGGTGATTCCGTATTACGGCTACGCGCGGCAGGATCGCAAAGACAAGCCGCGGGTGCCGATCTCGGCGAAGCTGGTGGCGAATCTGCTCAGCGCCGCCGGTACGAATCGCGTGCTGACGATGGATCTGCACAAGGCGCAGATTCAGGGGTTCTTCGACATCCCGGTGGATCATCTGTTCGCGGCGCCCGTCATCGTCGAATACTGCTCGCGGCTGCAGGCGGAAGACCTGACGATCGTCTCGCCTGACGCCGGCGGCGCCGAACGCGCGCGGGCCTATGCGAAGCGCCTCGATGCCGAGCTGGCCATTGTCGACAAACGGCGCACGGAGGACGGCACCGCGGAGGTGATGAACGTCATCGGCGACGTCAACGGCCGCACGTGCATCCTGCAGGACGACATCATCGACACGGCGGGCACGATTCAGAAGGCCGCCGATGCGCTCAAGAAGGCGGGCGCGAAGCGCGTGCTGGCCTGCGCCGTTCACGGCGTGCTGTCCGGACCGGCGATTGAACGGATCGAGAGGTCGCCGCTCGATCAGCTGATCGTCACCAACTCGATTCCGCTGCGCGGCGAAGCGCAGCAGTGCAAGAAGATAGTCGTGCTGTCGGTCGCGCGGTTGCTCGGCCAGGCGATCCGGAATATCCACGAGGAAACATCGGTGTCCTCGTTGTTCGTTTAACGCGTCGTACGTAGTGTCCGCCTTCAGGCGGACCGGTATTGTAGTGTCCGCCTTCAGGCGGACCGGTATTAGAGAGAGATATGGACGCTACGCTTGAGGCTGTAAAGAGAGAAGGCCGCGGGAAGAACGAGGCGAACCGCTTGCGGGCCGCCGGTCAGATTCCCGCCGTGGTCTACGGTGCGAAGACGGACGGGAAGGCGCCTGAGGGCGTTGCGCTCTCGGTCGATCCGAAAGCCGTGCTGCGGATTCTGCACTCCGACTCCGGGGCCAACACGCTGATCAACCTCCGCGTGGAGGGGACCGAGGCGCGCGTGATGG
>JAICQE010000077.1 GCA_025938035.1 Vicinamibacteria bacterium | reverse complement strand
GGTTTCAAGTAGAAGGAGTGCTTCTTGATGTCCTTGATGATGTCTTCCTGCTGAACCTTGCGCTTGAACCGACGGAGGGCGCTCTCGATAGACTCGCCTTCCTGAATCTTGACTTCAGCCACGCCTGTAACACCCCCTCGCCGGCCTGGTGGCTCCATGGAACGCCAGTCGAGGCGCTCCGGCGTTTCCCTGCAACGCCCGTTGAAAAGTGGCGAATATGCTAGGCTATCACAGGCAGGCGCGGATTCTAGGGCGCATTACCTTGCCGCGTCAATGAAATAGTCTGCTTCTCGTGCGCGCCTGTTGCACGGAAAATCCAATCCGCGCTGCCGCCCATGCGGGGCGGTTGGTCCAGCAGCGGGCAAGACCAGTTTGATGCTGGTGTCGTGCGATCTGAGCCCAACCGCCCGCCGCCGGGTCGCGATCGACAACTTCCATTCCCCCAGTCGTTTAGCCCGAGATCATGAAGGTTCTTGTGATCGGCAGCGGAGCGAGAGAACACGCCATCGCGTGGACGCTCACCCGCGATCCGCAGGTCAGTTCCATCGTGTGTACGCCAGGCAATCCCGGCATGGCGACCGTCGCCCGATGCGTCGCCGGTGATGTCACAAGGCCCGAGGATCTGCTTCGCATCGCCGAGCACGAGAGCGTGGAGTTGACCGTCGTCGGGCCGGAGGTCCCGCTGAGCCTCGGCGTGGTCGACCTCTTTTCCGCACGAGGCCAGGCCATCGTCGGCCCCTCGCGGGCCGCCGCGCAGCTCGAGTCCAGCAAGGCATTCGCCAAGGATTTCATGGCGAGGCATCACGTGCCCACTGCGCGCTACCGTGTGGAAGATTCCGCGGAGGGCGCCGCGACGTTCCTTGCCCGGGGCGAATTCGGATATCCGCTGGTCATCAAGGCGGACGGCCTCGCCGCCGGCAAAGGCGTCGTGATCGCCGAAGATCGGGACGCCGCCGGTGCTGCGGTGCGCAGCGCCATGGTCGATCGGACGTTCGGCAACGCCGGCTCTCGAGTGGTGTTCGAGGAGTTTCTGGTCGGAGATGAAGCGTCGTACTTCGTGCTCACCGACGGCTCGTCGTACATGCCCTTGGGCTCCGCTCAGGATCACAAACGAATCTTCGATGACGACCGCGGTCCCAACACCGGCGGCATGGGTGCGTTCGCCCCGAGTCCCCTCATCACGCCCGAGGTCGAGCAGCGCGTGCTCCACGAGATCGTGGAGCCGGTCCTCGCCGGGATGAAGACCGAAGGTCATCCCTTCGTGGGGTTCCTGTACGTCGGTTTGATGTTGACATCTGCGGGGCCCAAAGTGATCGAGTTCAACGTTCGCTTCGGCGATCCCGAAGCGCAGGTCGTGTTGCCGATGCTGGACGAGGGCTTGTCGGCTCTTCTCGCCGCGGCAGCTTCCGGCCGGCTGCCCCGGCGTCGCGCGCGCTTCCGTCCGGAGCCACACGTCGGCGTCGTACTGGCGGCCGGTGGATATCCCGAACACGCAGAGACGGGAAAGCCGATTGCCGGAGTCGAGGCCGCGGCCGAGATTCCAGGCGCCGTGGTCTTTCACGCAGGCACCGCGCTGCGGGACGGCCGGCTCGTGACAGCCGGCGGACGAGTCTTGACCATCGTGGGCCGCGGCCCGTCGCATCGCGAGGCAATCGACGTCGCCTATCGTGCTGCGTCGCTGATCGCGTTCGAAGGAATGCAGTTCCGGCGCGACATCGGCAGAAAGGCGCTCGTCGCGACGGAGTCGCGATGAAGTATTCCGTCATCACGTTCGGCTGTCGCGTCAATCAGGCGGACTCGTTCGCGATTGAAGGCGACCTGCGATCGCGCGGGGCGGAGGCGGCCCCGCCGGAAGAAGCCGACATCGTCATCGTCAACACCTGCTCGGTCACTGCAGCGGCGGACCAGGGCGCCAGACAGACGATACGCCGCATGGCCCGCAGCAATCCGGCCGCCCGCGTCATCGTCACCGGCTGCTACGCGACGCGCCGCCCGGACGAAATGCTGGGCCTCCCCAACGTGGTGCGCGTCGTGCCCAATCCATCCAAAGAGCAGCTCGTCAGCCTGATTGCCGACGACGTCGGATTGTTCTCCCCCGAGCGCTTCGGTTTCGGGGACGGCCCCTGTGGAGCCGTACTCGCACCGGGATCAGCGGGGCGAACAGCATTCACGATCAGGGTCCAGACCGGGTGCGATGAAGCGTGCAGCTACTGCATCATCCCCACCACTCGAGGCCCCGGCCGCTCGCGGCCTCTCGATCAGGTCGTCGCCGATATCGAACGCGCGGTCGCGGCGGGATACAGAGAGATTGCGATCACGGGCGTTCATCTAGGCTCGTATGGTCGCGACCTCGCCGGCGGCTGCTCGTTGACGCTCCTCGTCGACCGGCTGGCGCGATGGCCGGCAGATGTGCTCTTTCGCATCAGTTCGCTCGAGCCGATGGACTGCACACCGGAGCTCGTCGCGCTGGCCGCCGATTCGCCGCGGATCGCACCACATTTCCATCTCCCATTGCAGCACGCGTCCGACGGGATGCTCCGTGCGATGCGGCGTCCGTACACGTTCGCCGCGTACGAGCGGCTGGTGCACGGGATTCGTAAACGGATCCCGCACGCCTCCATCGGAACCGATGTGGTCGTCGGCTTTCCCGGCGAGTCGGGCACCGATTTCGAGAACATGCGCGATGGCCTGAACACGTTGCCTGTGTCGCACCTTCACGTGTTCCCGTACTCCGACCGGCCGGGTACCGCGGCCAGCACCATGACGCCAAAGGTGGATGGGATAGCGATCCGGGAACGCGGTCGCGAGGTACGCCTCATCGGCGACGCGTTGACCCGCCGCTTCCGGGTGTCGCAGGCTGGTTCGACGCGGCGTGCCTTGACATTGGACGACGGATGGGCGGCCGTGACCGATAACTATCTGAAGGTGCGCCTCGATCGGCAACATGTGCGCAACGAGTGGGTTGAGGTGACGATTGGGACCGTCTAAAAGCGGCCTCCCCCGGGATTAGATTCGTACGGGGCCACTCTTGGTGGCCCGATGCATGGCGAAGAAGAAGAAGGCCACCCGGCGGAAAAGGGCTGCCGCGGGCTCCATCGGTCTGACCACGCAGCAGGTGGGTGCGGTCAACGACCCACGCGCTCGCGCTCTCGCAGAGCAGGTGGGTTCCGACGGGGGGCGCGTGTTGGGTTCCTACAGCGATCCTTTCGGCGGGACCTCGGTGCTGCTGGTCGCCCTTCCCATCGACCGCGTTCAGCCCACGCCCTTCCAGCGCGACCCGTCCGAGCCACATGTCAAACGCCTGATGACCGTCATCGAGAAGGTGGGGCGCTTCCTGGACCCCGTTGTTCTGATTCACCAGGATGCTGGCTACTGGACGCCGAACGGCAACCATCGCCTTCAGGCCATGAAGAAGCTGGGCGCGCAGGCGATCGTCGGTCTTCTGGTGCCGGACGAGGAAGTGGCGTTCAAGATCCTCGCCCTCAACACCGAGAAGGCGCACAACGTCAAAGAGAAGTCGCTGGAGACGATTCGCATGGCGCGCGAGCTGGCCACGCGGCGGGAAGGCGTCGAGACCGACTACGCGTTCGAATTCGAGCAGGCGCCGTATCTGACCCTTGGGGCTGCCTACGAAAATCGCCGCTCGCTCAGTGGCGGCGCCTATCACCCGGTGCTGCGCCGCATCGACGACTTCCTCGACGAGCCGATGCCGAAGGCGATCAAGGAACGCGAACGACGCGCGGCGAAGGTATTGAAGCTGGACGACGCGGTGAACGAGGTCGTCGCAGCACTCAAAGATAAAGGATTGACGAGCCCTTACCTGAAGCCGTTCGTGGTCGCCCGCGTGAATCCCATCCGCTTCTCGAAATCAACCGAGTTCGACTTCGATGATGTGATGAACAGAATGATTTCCGCGGCGGCGAAGTTCAACGTGGAACGCGTGAAGCAGGAAGACGTTGCGAAAATTGGTGGTGCGCCGCCTGACGAGTGACGCCACCCGGCTATCTCATGAGCAGCGCCATCTGCTGCGCCGCCGACTTCTTCACGCCGCCTTCGACGATCAGCTGGCCACAGGCCGCGCGAATGTCCCGACCGCGGCTCTTCCGCACTGACACCGTGATGTGGCGGCCGGCGAGAACCTCCGCGAACCGATCGACGCGCGCATCCGACGGACGGGCATACGGAATCCCGGGCGCCGGATTGAGCGGGATCAGATTCACCTTCGATTTGATGCCCGTCAGCAGCTTGACGAGCCGGCGTGCGTCCTCGGGCGTGTCGTTCACGCCGTCGAGCAGCACGTACTCGAACGTAATCCGGCTTCGGGCTTTCAGGGGAAAGCGCCGGCAGGCGTCGAGGATGTCCGCCAGTGGATACTTGCGGTTCGGGGGCACGAGCGCCGTCCGCTGCTCGTCGGTGGTCGCGTGCAGCGAAATCGCGAGATTCGGCATCAGCGGCTCGGTCGCGAGGCGCTCGAGGCCGGGGACGATTCCGACCGTGGAAAGCGTTACCCGTCTCGGCGAAACGGCAAGGCCGTGCTCCGCATGCAGCATGCGGAGCGCCTTCATCGTGTTGTCGTAGTTGTGCAGCGGCTCCCCCATTCCCATCAGGACGATGTTGAACGGGTCGTCGACGAGATTCGTCGCCGCGGCAAGCACCCGCACCTGCCCGGCGATTTCGCCAGCCGTGAGATTGCGGACCAGGCCCATCTTCCCAGTCAGGCAGAAGCCGCACGACATCGCGCACCCCACCTGCGTCGAGATGCAGAACGTCATGGCCGGCGTGTCGGGGATGAAGACCGATTCGATGCGCCGGCGGTCAGCCAGTTCGAGCTCGAACTTCCGCGTCCCGTCGATGGAGCGCTCGTCGCCGACGACGCGCGGCGTAGAGAGCCCGAACGTGTCCCGGATCCGCTGGCGCAAGGCTCGCGAGAGGTCGCTCATCAGCTCGACCTCGGTGACGCCGCGTTTGTAGATCCAGCGGTAGAGCTGACGTGCGTGAAAGGGCTCCGCCCCCAGCGCCACGAGCGCGCTCTCGAGTTCTGGCAGGTCCAGCTCGGCAATGTCCGGATGGGTGGGACTCATCCTATCTCGCGCAGTTTCTATAAGATGCGAGCTTTCGATTCTAGCATTCACCCGGGCGTGCCCGCCTTTTCGATTGCGGACGATTCCGGGCGCATGTTATGATTCGTGTGTTCTTCTAATCCCCTGTCTGTCAATGGTTTGCGGCGATTTCAAGGCCCGCCCTCGAGGCGGTCCGGCAGATGGATCGCCGAGGGCGGTGGCAGGCGCGGCCGGTACTCGCTTCCAGTTGCATCCGGTGTCTCAACCAGCGATTGTCCGCGACGTCCTTCCCAACGGGCTTCGTCTCCTCACCGAGCGGATGCCACACGTGCGCTCGGTGAGCATCGGCGTCTGGCTCGCCCGGGGATCGCGCCACGAACCACAGGAGCAGAGCGGGATTGCCCACTTCGTGGAGCACATGCTCTTCAAGGGAACGGCGACGCGCACCGCCGAGGACATCGCGCAGGCGATCGATTCGGTGGGAGGGCAGATGGACGCCTTCACGGCGAAGGAGTATGCCAGCTACTACATCAAGGTGCTGGACGAACATCTCCCGTTCGCCGTCGAGGTGCTCTCCGACATCGTGATGAACCCCGCGTTCAGCCCGGAAGACATCGAGCGAGAGAAGAAGGTGGTCCTCGAAGAGATCAAGATGGTCGAGGATACGCCCGACGATCTCGTGCACGAGCTGTTCACGGAGAACTTCTGGGCGGAGCACCCGCTCGGCCGTCCGATCCTGGGGACCAAGGAGACCGTCGAGAGTCTGACCGGGGACGGGCTGCGCAAGTACTTCTCTGGCGTTTACACAGCGCCGAATCTGATCGTTGCCGCCGTCGGGAACATCGAGCACGAGCGTGTCCGCGATCTCGTGGCGCGCGCCTTCGAGGCGCTTCCCGGCACGAGCGACGTGCTCTCCGAGTCGCCGCCGAGAGTCTTCCCCAACACGTTGATCCGCAACAAGGAGCTCGAGCAGAGCCACGTGTGCCTCGGTACGGCCGGCTACCGGCAGGATCACGCCGATCGATATTCGAGCTACGTACTCAACACCGTCCTGGGCGGCTCGATGAGCTCACGGCTGTTCCAGAACGTCCGCGAGAAGCGCGGCCTCGCGTACGCGGTCTTCAGCGGCCTGAGCGCCTACCGGGATGCGGGTTCGATGACGATTTACGCGGGTTGCGCCAACGACGCGGTTGGCGAACTGATCGACGTCGTCATCGCCGAGTTGCGGCGAATGAGGGACGAGCCTCTGCCGCAAGCGGAGCTCCAGCGCGCCAAGGACCATCTCAAGGGCAGCCTGATGCTGAACCTGGAGAGCACGTCCAGCCGGATGTCGCACGTCGCGCGCCAGGAGATCTACTTCGACCGGCAGTTCGGACTGGACGAAACGCTCGAGGGCGTGGAACGTGTGACGTGCGACGACGTGCAGCGTGTGGCGCGCGACTTGTTCACCGACGACGCAGTCGCGGCGACGGTCGTGGGCGCGGTGAACGGTCTCGAGATTCCACGCGAGCGCCTGTTTCTCGGCTGAGGGGTGCACCAGCGTAAATGATCCGGCGGTACACGCACCCGGACATGGGTCGTATCTGGGACGACCAGCGCAAGTACGAAACGTGGCTGCAGGTCGAAGTCGCCGCAGCCGAGGCGATGGCGCGCGCCGGAATCATCCCGGCCGAGTCCGCGCGTGATATACGCGAGCGCGGGGCCTTCGACGTCGCGCGCATCGACGAAATCGAGCAGACGACCCAGCACGACGTCATAGCGTTCACGACGGCCGTCGCGGAGCATGTCGGGCCGTCCGCCCGCTGGCTGCATTTCGGCCTCACCTCCTCCGACGTCATCGACACGGCGCAGGCCCTGCAGATGCGCGACGCCTGCGATCTC
Organism: Vicinamibacteria bacterium; assembly: GCA_025938035.1. The sequence goes on along the minus strand of JAICQE010000077.1, from coordinate 11,903 downwards.
ATCCTGAAAGATCTCGACGGTTTGATGGATGCCGTCCGGCGGCTCGCCTACGAGCACCGACGGACGCCGATGATCGGCCGCACCCACGGCGTGCATGCCGAACCGCTGACGTTCGGTCTGAAGCTCGCGCTGTGGTTCGCCGAGCTGACCCGCGATGTCGCCCGCGTCCGCCGGGCGCGCGAGGTCATCTCGGTCGGGCAGCTTTCGGGCGCCGTCGGCACCTTCGGCCACCTTCCGCCGTCCATCGAGGCGGACGTCTGCCGCTCGCTTGGACTTCAGCCGGATCCGGTCTCGTCTCAGGTCATCCAGCGAGATCGCCATGCCGAGCTCCTCTCGTCTCTGGCCATCACCGCCTCTTCGCTCGAGAAGTTCGCGCTCGAGATTCGCGGGCTGCAGAGAACGGAGATCGGCGAGGTCGAGGAGCCATTTGCCAAAGGGCAGAAAGGCTCGTCGGCGATGCCGCACAAGCGGAACCCGATCGGCTGCGAGCAGATCGTCGGGCTTGCGCGGCTCATCCGTGCCAATGCGGGCGCGGCGTACGAGAACAACGCCCTCTGGCACGAGCGCGATATCTCGCACTCCTCGGTCGAGCGCGTGATCCTGCCCGACAGCTTCATCGCGCTGGACCACATGCTTCGCCGGTTGACCCGCATCGTGACGGGGCTCGTCGTCCATCCGGACCGGATGCGGCGCAATCTCGAGCTGTCCGGCGGCGTCGTGTTCTCGGGCACGGTGCTGCTCGAGCTCGCCCGGCGCGGGGTCTCGCGCGAGCAGGCGTACGAATGGGTCCAGCGGAACGCCATGAAGGCCTTTGACGGCGGCCGGCCGTTCAAGTCGCTGCTGCTCGAGGATTCGGACGTGACGGCCGTGCTGCCCGCTGCGGAGATCGAGCGCGCGTTCGATCTCGACGAACAGCTGCGGCACGTCGATCACCTCTTTGAACGGGTCTTCGGAGCAGGCCGTGCCGGCGAAAATGCTTCCGACGAGTCCCGGGAGCGCGACGACGCTCCGGTGGCCCGAACGTGATCGTCTCCCAGGAGGTTCCCGCCTGATGCGTGCCCGCGTGTTCGTGACTCTCAAGCCGTCGGTATTCGATCCGCAGGGAACCACTGTTGCCGAAGCGCTGCACACGCTTGGCTACGCCGCCGTCAAGGACGTCAGGCAGGGGAAGTACTTCGAGCTCGACATCGACGCGTCGAGCACCGACGAGGCGACCCGCCTGGCGTCAGAGGCCGCCGACAAGCTGCTCGCGAACCCCGTCATCGAGAGCTATCGGGTAGAGGTGGATCGATGAAATTCGCTGTCGTGGTGTTTCCCGGCTCGAACTGCGATCACGACGCGCACTATGCCGCCGAACACGTGCTCGGACAGGAAGCCGAGCTGATTTGGCACAAGGAACACAGCCTGCGCGGAGCGGATGTTGTGATCCTGCCCGGCGGGTTCGCGCACGGCGACTACCTGCGCACCGGTGCCATCGCACGCTTCTCGCCGATCATGGACGAGGTCCGGCGGTTCGCCGCCGCCGGCGGGCCGGTGCTCGGCATCTGCAATGGCTTCCAGATTCTTCTCGAGGCGGGCCTGCTTCCTGGCGCGATGCTGCGCAACCGCGATCTGCACTTCCACTGCGAGCACGTGCACGTCGCCGTGGAGCAGATCGACACGCCCTTTACGGTTGCCTGCGAACGTGGCCGCCGACTCCGGATTCCGATCGCCCATGGCGACGGCAACTATTTCGCGGAACCCGACGTCGTCCAGACGCTCGAGCGCAATCGGCAGGTAATCTTCCGGTACGTCGACGCGGCGGGTGTGGCGAACGAGGCTGGCAACCCGAACGGGTCGCTCAACAACATCGCGGGTATCTGCAACGACGCCAGAAATGTGGTCGGCCTCATGCCGCATCCCGAGCGGGCGTGCGAGCTCGCCGTCGGCAGCGCCGACGGTCTCGTCCTGTTCGAGTCCGCGGTCCGGTGGGTGGCGGATGGCGCGGGGCGTTCGTTCGCGAGGCGGTCGTCTCCGGATCTTGTGAGCGTGCGCGAATGACGGCGGACCCCGTCCTGCTCGAACAGCACGGCCTGTCGCCGGACGAGTATCAGCGCATCCTCGAGATCCTGGGACGCGAGCCGACGATCACCGAGCTTGGCGTCTTCTCCGTGATGTGGTCCGAGCACTGCAGCTACAAGAGCTCACGTGTCCACCTGAGAACCCTTCCGACGACCGGCAGGCGCGTGCTGCAGGGGCCTGGAGAGAATGCCGGCGCCGTCGACATCGGCGACGGCCTGGCGGCCATCTTCAAGATCGAATCGCACAATCACCCGTCGTTCATCGAGCCCTATCAGGGCGCGGCCACAGGCGTCGGCGGCATCATCCGCGACATCTTCACGATGGGCGCCCGCCCGATTGCGCTGCTCAACTCACTGCGATTCGGGCCGCTGGACGATCCGATGGTCCGCCGCACGATGGCGGGCGTGGTTGCCGGGATCGCCGGCTACGGCAACAGCATCGGCATTCCGACCGTCGGGGGGGAAATCGCCTTCGACGAGAGCTACACCGGCAATCCGCTCGTGAACGTGTTCTGTCTCGGCATCTCGAAGAAGGACGAGATCGTCCGCGCGGTCGCCTCTGGCACCGGGAACCCGGTGTACTACGTCGGCGCGAAGACGGGGCGTGACGGTATACACGGAGCGACGATGGCGTCGGCGGAATTCGATGACAAGTCCGCCGAGAAGCGCCCGGCAGTGCAGGTCGGCGATCCCTTCATGGAAAAGCTCCTCCTCGAGGCGTGTCTGGAGGTGATGCAGACCGATGCGCTGGTCGGCATCCAGGACATGGGCGCGGCAGGTCTGACGTCATCCTCGTGCGAGATGGGATCGCGTGGCGGGGCGGGTGTCGAGATCGACGTGTCGCTGGTCCCTCAACGCGAGAGCGGCATGACGCCGTACGAGATCATGCTGTCCGAATCGCAGGAGCGGATGCTGCTCGTCGCGAAGAAGGGACGCGAGGCCGAGGTCGAGCGCATCTTCGAGAAGTGGGATCTCCACGCGGTGCGCATCGGTGAGGTGACGGCCGACGGACTGCTGCGCGTCAGGAACGGCGGGGACGTGGTGGCCGAGATACCCGCTCGCGCGCTTGCCGAAGAGGCCCCGCGCTACAACCGCGCGACGTCTGAACCGTCGTACCTGCGGGACGCACAACGCCTCGACCTCGAATCGCTGGGCGCCCCGCCGGCTCCACGCGACGCCTTCCGGCGCCTCCTCGCGTCGCCAGCCATCGCCAGCAAGCGCTGGGTGTATCGCCAGTACGACCACATGGTCCGCACCAACACACTCGTGCTGCCGGGGATGGGCGCGGGAGTCGTCCGCGTCAAGGGGACGAACCGCGCCATCGCGATGTCCGTGGATTGTAACGGCCGGTTCGTCTATCTCGATCCATTCGTAGGTGCTCAGCTCGCGGTGGCCGAAGCGTCGCGCAACGTCGCCTGTGCCGGAGCGCAACCGATCGGCGCGACCAACAACCTGAACTTCGGGAACCCCGAGAAGCCCGAAATCATGTGGCAGTTCGCGCGGGCCGTCGAAGGGATGGGAGCGGCGTGCCGCGCGCTCGAGATTCCGATCACGGGCGGCAACGTGAGTCTCTATAACGAGACGGACGGTCGCGCCGTGCTGCCGACGCCCGTGGTCGGCGTCGTCGGCGTGATCGACCACGCTGACGCGGTGCTCGCAAGGGCGTTTCGTGCCGCGGGAGATGCCGTCATCCTTCTTGGAGACAGCCGTGCGGAGCTCGGTGGCAGCGAATACCTCTATGCCGTTCACGGGGTGACCCGAGGGTGTCCCCCTGCCCTGGACCTCGCTGCCGAGGCGGCGCTGCAGCGTCTGCTCGTCCATTGCGCGGCGGCGCGCGTGATCCGATCGGCCCATGACTGCGCCGAAGGGGGGCTGGCGGTGACGCTTGCCGAGTGTTGCTTCGACACCGGGTTGGGGATCGAAGCGAACCTGACCGAGGTCGCAATGCCGCAGACGACCTTCAACGACCTCGTCACGCTCTTCGGCGAATCCGCCTCGCGGGTTGTCGTCTCGTGCGAGCCGGGGCGCGTCCCGTCGCTTCTCGAGCAGGCACGGGCATCAGGCGTTCCGGCTGCGCACATCGGCGTTGTCGGCGGAAATCGAATTCGTCTGTCGACCGGCGGTCGCCTCGTCGTGGATGAGCCGCTTGCGGATGCCGAACGAACCTGGTCGACGGCCCTCGAGCAGTACTTCGCGCGTGCCCGCGCTATTGCATGACGCCGTACAAGCCGTACACTAATAGCTCGCCGACAGCCGTTGGTCCGAACCGAGGACACGAAGCCATGTTCGAGATGAAGGAACGGGCTCGAACCGTTCCATTCGACAAGTTCAGGGAAGAGTGTGGCGTCTTCGGGATTTTCGGCCATCCCGAGGCCGCCAATCTCGCCTACCTCGGTCTGTACGCGCTCCAGCATCGCGGGCAGGAGAGCGCGGGAATCGCGGCATCGGACGGAGCGCGTATCCGGGTGTCGAAAGCGATGGGCTACGTCAACGAGGCGTTCGACAGCGCCACGCTGGCGAAGCTACCCGGTTCGATGTCCATCGGTCACGTGCGGTACTCGACGGCTGGCGAAAGCCGTCTCGCCAACGCACAGCCGATCCTCGTCGACAGCATTCACGGCCAGTTCGCGGTCGCTCACAACGGCAATCTGGTCAACGCCGGCGAACTTCGCGACGCGCTGGTCCGCGACGGTGCCATCTTCCAGACCAACAGCGACACCGAAGTGATGGTGCATCTGTTCGCCCGCTCGCGGTCCGATGGGGCCGAAGGGGCGATCGTGGATGCCATTTCCCAGGTACGGGGAGCCTTCTCCTTTGTGATGCTGACGAAGGACCGCCTCGTGGGCGTTCGCGACCCGCACGGGTTTCGGCCGCTGGCGCTCGGAAGGCTCGGCGATGCCTGGGTCGTATGTTCCGAAACATGCGCCATGGATCTCATCGGCGCAACCTACGTCCGGGACGTCGAGCCGGGCGAGATGGTGGTTGTCACCGCGTCCGGCCTGAAATCGATCAAGCCCTATCCGCCGGCGCGCCAGGCGCAATGCATCTTCGAGCACGTGTATTTCTCGCGGCCCGACAGCTACGTCTTCGGCGAGAGCGTCAACGAGGTCCGCACGGAGTTCGGGCGCAGGCTCGCCCGTGAATCCGCCGTGCAGGCGGACGTCGTGGTGCCTGTTCCCGACTCGGGTGTGTGCGCTGCCATCGGCTATGCCGAGGCCTCGGGGATTCCCATGCGGATGGGCCTAATCCGCAACCACTACGTCGGGCGAACGTTCATCGAGCCGCAGCAGTCGATCCGTCACTTCGGCGTCCGTGTGAAGCTGAACCCGGTCCGCAGCATCCTCGAGGGGAAGCGTGTCATTCTCGTGGACGACTCCATCGTCCGCGGCACCACCAGCCGGAAAATCGTGCGCATGGTCCGCAGCGCTGGTGCCAGGGAAGTTCACATGCGCATCAGCTGTCCCCCGACCGTCTCCCCGTGCTTCTACGGCGTGGATACGCCGCGGCGTTCCGAGTTGATCGCCGCCACCCATACGCTCGACGAAATCCGCAAGTACATCAACGCCGACAGCGTGGCGTATCTGAGTCTCGAGGGACTCACCGGTGCGGTGAACGGCGGCAGTTCGAAATACTGCACTTCGTGCTATACGGGTGTGTACCCGGTCGCCTTCCCTCGTGATGAGGCGGCGTACCTGCAACTGGCGCTCAAGCTCAATCCTGAGCCGGCGTCCGCCGAGCCTGACGATGCGGCAGTTACAACTCTCGAGAAGGTATCCGCCCTCGGCTGAAGTCCCCGAGCTCCGTACGGGGATGCCCCACGGGTGGTGGCCAGGCGCAGGCGGTGCAGCGGCGCTCGTACTCCTGTGCACGGCGTTGACAGCCTCGGGCGTCGAAGTCTCGGCGCAGGCGGTGCCGGCGAAACAAGCCGCGACGCCGCTGTCGACACACGTCAACAACCTCTCCGCGTTCGAGTATCCGACACGAGTCAGCGCTGCACGCCTGATACGCCGCGCGCCCATCGAGGAGGCTGTGGCTGCGCTCACCGAGGCCGTCCGGCGGCATCCCGACCAGTTCGTGCGGTACCGCGCGCTCGTCGTACTGACGTCGTTCAACGACCGGGACACGCCTGAACTGATGCGCAGCCTGCTGGGCGATCGCAACGATCGCGTCCGCGAGACCGCGTACAAGTGGCTCGAGGCCAACCCCGACGCGCGTCTCACCGAGACGCTGCTCGCGGCCCTGCAAACGGAACAGGCGGAGTTCGTGCGGCCGGCGCTGGTCGGCGCTCTGGCGGCGATCGGTCGCGATCCCGTCGTCCAGCGTGCGCTGCTCGCGCAGGTGTCGCGAGGTCTGGATTTCTTCCGAAGCGCCGTGATCGATGCTCTCGGCCGGCATCGCGCGACGTACGCGATCGACGCGATTGCCGAGACAGCCAGACTCGAGGGGCCCCTGCAGGACGACTCCGTTGTGGCGCTGGGCCGCATCGGCGGCGCCAAGGCCGCAGCCGCGCTGGCGGCGATCCCGTCCCCGCCTGCGGAGGTCGTGCCGACGATTCGCGCCGCCCGGTGCCTCACTGGCGAAGGGTGCGACGCTGCAATCACGGCATTCCAGGCGGATGCGACGCGTGCGGGTGCGCGCCCTCCGGTCGTCCGCTCGTCGGTGAGCGCGCTCGGCATTCTCGCCGCGGCCGGTAACAAGGCCGCGACGGATGCGCTCGTGGCCCTCGGATCGCAGCCGGAGCTTCGAGTTCAGGCCGCGCTGGCCCTTGCCGCAGCCGCCGTGCGCTCTCCAAGTCATGTGCTCGGCTGGCTCGAGGGGACCCCGGCGCCCGCGCGCGAGGGGGCCGTGGAACTACTCAAAGAAGGTTTCGAGGACCTCGAGGAGGACTTCGGCGAGGAGATGTTCTTCGCCGCTACACGGGCCACCTACTGGAAGGCGGACGAAACGTCTCCCACCCGGACACTGGCCGCGACGCTCATTCAGAAGCTCGAGTTCTGAACGGCGCCCGGTGTCTTCTCCCATGGATTACAAGGCATCCGGCGTCGATATCGACGCGGGCCACGAAGCCGTCAGGCGGATCCGAACGCTCGCGCGGTCGACGTTCACCTCCGGCGTCATGTCCGATATCGGCTCGTTCGGCGGTCTTTTTCGTCTGGAGAGCGGCCGGTTCCGCGATCCGATCCTTGTGGCGAGCGCCGACGGGGTCGGAACCAAGCTGAAGGTGGCATTCCTCGCGAACCGCCACGAGACGATCGGCGTCGATCTCGTGAACCACTGCGTCAACGACATCCTGGTCCAGGGGGCTGCCCCGCTCTTCTTCCTCGACTACCTGGCCACAGGGCGCCTGTTGCCGGAGGTCATCGAATCGATCGTCAGTGGTCTTGCGACCGCCTGCCGGGACAACGACTGTGCGCTCCTTGGCGGCGAGACCGCAGAGATGCCGGGGTTTTACGCGGACGGTGAGTACGACGTCGCGGGATTTATCGTGGGCGTCGTCGACAAGGAGCGCCTGGTCAACGGCCGGACCATCGCCGCGGGGGACGTGCTCGTGGGGGTGCCGTCCTCGGGTCTGCACTCGAACGGCTATTCGCTTGCCCGCCGCATTGTCTTCGATGCGCTGCATCTGAACGTCGACAGTTATGTCCCAGACCTGGGCACGACGGCCGGTGAGGCGCTCCTCGAGCCGCATCGGTCGTATCTGCCGATGATTCGGCCGATTCTCGACTACGGCACGATCAAGGGCATGGCGCACATCACCGGAGGGGGCATAACCGACAACCTCCCGCGCATACTCCCGCACGGCACCGCAGCGGTTGTCGATGCCTCCGCGTGGGAGGTGCCGCCCTTGTTCCGGTGGCTGCAGCGGGGGGGAAACGTTCCTGTCGAAGATATGATGCGCACCTTCAACATGGGGATTGGCCTCATCGCCGTTACCGCAGCCGACCGAAGCGAGCAGTTGATCGACGAGCTTGCGGCGAGAGGCGGGCGCGACGCGCGCGTGATTGGCGAAGTGGTTCCCGGCGAACCGCCCGCTGTCAGTTACACGAATCTCTGACGTGGAGTCCGACGCCAACCGCCGTCTTGGCGTGCTGATCTCCGGGCGCGGCAGCAACCTGCAGGCGCTCATCGGCGCTATCGCGGATGGGCGGCTCGATGCAACGATCGCGATCGTCATCTCCAACCGCGAAGACGCCGCCGGTCTCGCCCGCGCACACGATGCGGGTATCGAGACGCTCGTACTGCCGCATCGCGGGTTCCCGTCCCGCCAGGATTACGATCGGGCGCTTGCGCGCGAGTTGACGGCGCGGCAGGTGCGGCTCGTATGCCTCGCCGGTTTCATGCGCGTGATCGGCACTCCAATGATCGACGCGTTTTCGAACGCGATTCTGAACATCCATCCTTCGTTGCTGCCTTCTTTTCCGGGCCTCGACGCACAGGCGCAGGCCATCGCGCACGGAGTCAAGGTGAGCGGCGTTACGGTCCATTTCGTGACCCGCGAGCTCGACGCCGGCCCAATCGTCCTCCAACGTCCGGTGCCGGTGCTCCCCGGTGATACCCCGCAGACGCTCGCGGCGCGGATCCTGGAAGAGGAGCACCGGGTCTATCCCGAGGCCGTCGGAATCGTGCTGGCGGGCGGCTGGACGATCGAGGGACGCCTGTTCGAACGACGAGACCGGCGTTACGCCTGAGGTCTTCTCAGCGTGACCACCGCCACTTCCGGCGGGCAGTTGAATCGGACGGGCACGTAGACCGTGCCGATCCCGCGGCTGACGAAGATGGTTGTGTTCTCGCGACGGCCGACGCCCTGCAACACGGGAAAGCGCGTGGCCTTCACTACCGCGCCCACGCCGGGCAGAAGCACCTGTCCGCCGTGTGTATGTCCTGACAGGACCGCTGGCACGCTCAGCGCCGCGGCCTCGACCAGGCGCCGGGGATCGTGCGCCAGGAGGAGGACGGTCCCGCGTGGCTTGTCCAGCACACGCGTCAGATCCGCTGGCCGGCGGGTCCAGAACCGGACGCCCGCCACCTCCAATATTTCGCCCCGCAGCGTCACGCGTGTCCGCTGATCCTTCAGCACGGTGAAGCCCTTCCCCGCCAGGGCAGCAGGCATGTCTCTATCGTCATCGTGATTGCCGAGGATCGCGAAGACGCCGTGGGGTGCGTTCAAGGGAGCGAGCAGGTCGGCGACCGGCCCGACGAACGCGCGATCTCCGAAAGTGACGTAGTCGCCACCGAGGACGATCAAGTCCGGTCGTTCCTGGAGGACGAGCTGAACGGCCTTCGTCACGTCATCGGCGCCGACAAGCCTGCTGTGATGGACGTCGGTCAGGAGGGCGACCCGCACACCGTCGAGCGCGGGCGGAAGGCCCGACACGTCGAGGTTCGCCCTCGTCACGCCGATATGGTGACGTTCGTACGCGACACCGTACGTCGCCGTACCGGTGATGGCGCCGATGGCGGTGGCGAACACGCCCTTGATTGCGGCGCGCCGGGTGAGCCCCATAGGCAGAGTTATAGTAGCGGCTGATGGACGTGTATGGCGAATTGGAGTGGCGCGGCCTTGTGTACGACGCCACGGAAGGGGCGCGCGACGCGCTGGCAGATGAGCCCCTGACCGTCTACAGCGGCTTCGACCCCACGGCCACGAGCCTTCACGTCGGACACCTCCTTCCGATTCTCGGACTCGCGCGCTTCCAGCGGGCCGGTCATTCGCCCATTGCGCTCGTTGGCGGCGGAACGGGCCTTATCGGCGATCCCAGTTTCAAGGCGACGGAGCGCGCGCTGCTGACGTCCGAGGAAGTCGAATCCAACGTCGAGCGGATTCGAGAGCAGCTGGCGAAGTTTCTGGATTTCGACGCGGTGACGGCGCCGGCCCGGCTGTTGAACAACGCTGAATGGCTCACCAAGCTCGGGGCAATCGAATTCATGCGCGACGTGGGAAAGCATTTCAGCGTCAACGCGATGATGGCGAAGGAATCCGTCAAGCGCCGGCTCGAGGGCGAAGAAGGGATTTCGTATACGGAGTTCAGCTATCCGCTGCTGCAGTCGTACGACTTTCTGGTCTTGTACGACCGTTTCGGCTGCACGATGCAGATCGGGGGCAGCGATCAATGGGGCAACATCACGGCGGGAATGGACCTGATTCGCCGCGTTCGTGGCGTTCGAGTGCATGGCCTCGTCTCTCCGCTGCTGATGACAGCTGCCGGAACGAAGTTCGGCAAGACGGAAGACGGAGCCGTCTGGCTGGACGCCCAGCAGACCAAGCCGTACGAGTTCTATCAGTTCTGGCTCAATGCCGACGATCGTGACGTGGGGCGGTATCTGCGGTTCTTCACGTTCCTGGATCGCTCGCGGATCGAGGAGCTCGAAACGGCCGGGGCGCGAGAACCCGAGAAGCGGCATCCGCAGCGCGAGCTGGCGCGCGAGGTGACGGGCCTGGTGCACGGTCAGCCAGCGGTCCGCGCCGCGGAAGCGGCCGCAGAAAAGCTGTTTGGCGGAGATGTGTCCGCGATGTCGGCGCGGGAACTGCTCGATGTGTTCGCGAACGTGCCGTCGAAGACCATCGCTCGCCGTGAGGACGGCTGGCGGCTGGCCAACCTCCTCACGGATGTGGGGGTCACGGGTTCCAATAGTGAGGCAACGCGCCTCATCCGCAGCGGCGGGATCTACGTGAACGAGCGCCGAATTACGGATGAGAAAGAGCGGGTGAGCGCGGCAGAAGCGATCGAAGGTCAACTGTTCGTCATTCGCAAGGGCAAGCGCGACAACTTCCTCATCCGTATCGACAGTACCGATTGACACGCCGGACGTCCCCCCGTAGGATCGAAGGACCGTCGCGCGTCGTGCCCCCGCCTCGAAGCTGCAGGCCGAACCGCGCTGGTGCGTTTCGAGTGAGACGCAGCCCCGACGGCGGTTGACACGACCAGGTTCCAATCGTAAGATTGCACGGTTCGCCTGACGGGGCCACCCGTCACAAGGGATGCGGAAACGCATCTGGTCCATGGCGAGCGCCTGAGGCGGCCCTCTCCTCAGCTCAAACCCCCGTCGGCAACGACAGAAAGGGCTTGACAGGGTTGGGAGCGGCTAGTAACCTTAGAAGGTTCCCCTAAATCGGACGGAAACGGCCGCTGAAGGGTGACTGACGCGGAAACCGCCAGCAATGGCGGCGGTAGACGCCGGTTCGGTTCTTTGAAAACTAGATAGTGCGTGCAAGCACTTTATCTGGTGCAACGTCTTAGCGACGTTGCACTGTCTGGCAGAACGCCGAACGGCGTTCCGCTGGAGACCCGTCGAGTGTCAGTTGTGTCCGACGTAACTCGGACTCGGGCATTGCAAAAGGCCGCAAGGCAGAAGGCGATGTCGACACACGACCAAAACAACGCAAGCAAGAGCTAGTCAAGTCAGCGCTCGCGTTAACAAGTTGCCGAGCCTCGCAAGGGGCGGACGCAATCCGTTTAACATGAGAGTTTGATCCTGGCTCAGAATCAACGCTGGCGGCGTGCCTAACACATGCAAGTCGAACGCGATTGAGGCTTCGGCCTCAGTTGAGTGGCGAACGGGTGAGTAACACGTGGGTGACCTACCTTCGAGTGGGGGATAACGTCCCGAAAGGGACGCTAATACCGCATAACATCCTGCCTTTGAACAGGCGGAGATCAAAGCTGGGGATCGCAAGACCTGGCGCTTGATGAGGGGCCCGCGTCCGATTAGCTAGTTGGTGGGGTAATGGCCCACCAAGGCGACGATCGGTAGCCGGCCTGAGAGGGCGGCCGGCCACACTGGGACTGAGACACGGCCCAGACTCCTACGGGAGGCAGCAGTGGGGAATTGTTCGCAATGGGC
>JAICQE010000087.1 GCA_025938035.1 Vicinamibacteria bacterium | reverse complement strand
CCGGCGTCGCGTATCCCGCGTCCGTCCACTGGAACGGCGGCGCGTGGCTGTCGAGCGTGAATGCCGAGAGTGTTCCAAGACCGCTCGCACGCGCGAACGGATCCGAGAACCAGAACGCCACGTCGCGTCCGTCGCGCTGAAGCTGATAGCGATACAGGTAGCCGCCCTCGTGTCCAAAGTGGCCGGACCCGCCGGGAACGAACGGCACGTCCGTGCTCCACAGATCCAGCGCCGATCCGTTGTTCCACGACATCCAGAAGTCCCTCGGCTCGATGTCTCTCGTGAACTGGTCTACCTCGTGGATGATCCGGAGCTTGAGCCGATATCCCTTGTTGAACGTAATGGCCGGCAAGTAGAGTCCGAACCGCACCGACCACTGCCCCGCGGTGTCTTCGCGAGCGTGTGCTCCGACGTCGTTCAGCGCAATCATCACATTCCCCGTATGAAGGCGAACTTTCCGGCTGCCGGAATCGCATAGATTGGAAGTGACGCGTCTGGTTTCATGCGCCGGCAGGAGGCAGCATGACACCACCGACTCTGACCGAACAGCGCAGCGATCGGACGACCGACAAAACCGGACTTCGCCCGTTTCGTGTCCAGATCCCGGAGGCGGAACTGACGGAATTGCGCCGGCGCGTCCAGATGACGCGTCTGCCCGAGCGTGAAACCGTCTCCGATTTCTCGCAGGGCGTGCCGTTCGACACCGTCCGCAAGCTCGCGCGCTACTGGGCCACCGACTACGATTGGCGCACGGTTGAGGCGCGCCTCAACGCCGTACCCAACTTCGTCACCGAAATCGATGGCCTCGATATCCATTTCATTCACGTGCGATCGAAGCACGAGAACGCGCTCCCAGTCATCATCACGCACGGCTGGCCCGGTTCCGTCGTCGAACAGCTCAAGCTCATCGAGCCGCTGACGAACCCGACGGCGCACGGTGGAAGCGCCGCGGACGCGTTCGACGTCGTGATTCCGTCCATGCCCGGCTACGGCTTCTCGGGCAAGCCGACCAGTATCGGCTGGGGACCAGAGCGCATCGCGCGCGCCTGGCACGTGCTGATGCAGCGCCTCGGCTACCCGCAGTACGTGGCACAGGGCGGCGACTGGGGCGCGATCATCGCCGATGTGATGGGCGCGCAGGCTCCGAAAGGGCTGCTGGCCATCCACACGAACATGCCCAATGCGATTCCGCGCGCGATGGATTCCGCGGCGTTTCGCGGCGCGCCGGTGCCGGACGGTCTGTCCGCGGATGAGCGGCAGGCATACGAGCAGCTGGCGGCGTTCTACCGGGAGCCCTACTACGCGTTCCTGATGGGAACGCGGCCGCAGACGCTGACGGCGCTCACCGATTCTCCCGTCGGTCTTGCCACGTTCCTCATCGACCACGACAGACGCAGTCTCGAGCTGATCGCGCGCAGTTTCAACGGCGTGCCCGAGGGGCTCACGCGCGATGACGTGCTCGACAACGCCACGCTGTTCTGGCTGACGAACACGGCCGTGTCGGCGGCGCGTCTCTACTGGGAAGCCCTGCAGAACAAGCTCGGCTTCTTCACGCCGAAGGGCGTGAAGATCCCGGTGGCGGTGAGTGCGTTCCCGGACGATCTCTACCAGTTGCCGAGGAGCTGGGCGGAGCTGGCGTACCCGAAGTTGATTCACTACAACCGGCTTCCCAAGGGCGGGCACTTCGCGGCGTGGGAGCAGCCGAAGCTCCTCAGCGAGGAGATGCGCTCGGGCTTCAGGTCGGTACGGCACTGATTCGTGCCGCCGATGAATTTCTATTTCTGCACTCGATTCAGATTCGGAATCGTGAACGGGACCTCGGTGACGCCGATGCGGCCGCTGGCCTGATCGCGCACGAGCATCCGGATCGTGTACTTGCCAGGCAACAGAACGACCGCCGTCTGATAGACGATTGGCGTCGTTGCCAGCGCCTTGGCCGTTTCAGCGTCGAGCGCGAAATCGACCGCGTCAACGAGCCGGTGCTGGGTCATGCCGAACGGATCGTCGGTGATGACGGCGGCGAAGTCCATCCGCTTGCGATTGCCGCGTCCGACGGACAGCTCCTTGATCGGCGCGATGCGCACGACGACCGGCACCTGGTACTCCGCGCTGTTGATCTGCGAATAGCTGATCTCCACATTCAGCGACAGACCGTCCGCCGGATCACCCGATTTGAGCGCCTCCTCGAGCTGGCTGGCAAGCGCCGGATCGGCCTGCCGCCACAGGTCGGTGAACGACTTGTCCCCGAGGGTGGCCATGCTCGGGCCGGTGATCCGGAAGGCGTCGGCGGTTGCCTGACCTGAAACCTCGCCAGCCGGGAACAGCAGCGCGGCGCATAGGGACAGCGCGACCGGGACGTACCGTGTCATGTGGCTCCTCCTGTCTGCTCCTTGGACACCGGAAATCGGCGAAGGGTTTGGCGTCAACCCCATCCGCGATTGTGCGACGATCCGGTGCGTGTATCTCCCACAACACTTCGAAAACACCGACGTCGCCCGGTCACTGGCGTTGATGCGCGCGTATCCGTTGGCGACGATGATCTCCGTTGGCGAGGATGGTAATCCATTCGTCAGTCATCTCCCGCTCATCGTCGAGCACGAGGGCGACGGCATCATCTGCGTCGGCCACCTGTCGCGCGCCAACCCGCACTGGAAGTTGCTCGATGGCCGCCATGCGACGGCAATCTTTCACGGACCGAACGCCTACATCACACCCTCGTGGTACGTACAGAATTCCGTCCCGACCTGGAACTACGCCGTCGTCCACGTGCGCGGAGTTGTGACGCTGATTCAGGACCGCGCCGGCATCGTCCGCTGCCTCGAAGCGCTGACCGCGGCCGTCGAGAAGGGACCGGAGGCGTGGCAGTTCTGGATTCCCGAGGATCTGCGGGGCACGCTCGAGTCGGCGATCGTCGGCTTCCGGCTGACTGTCGATACGCTGCAATCGAAATTCAAACTGAGCCAGAACCGATCGGAGGCCGACCTTGCGTGCGTGATTCGCGGCCTGGCGGGACGAGACGACGCCGCCAGTCAGAGCCTGCGGGCGTTCATGCAGCGTTACTATGACGCTCCCGCGGAAGAGCGTTTATAGGTAAGCTCCACCTGCGATGACGCCGGAACGTTGGCTAAAAGTCGAGGAGCTCTTTCACGCAGCGCTTGGACGCTCGCCCGGCGAGCGGGCAGGCCTTTCTCGACGAAGCGTGTGGCGAAAACGCGGCACTGCGCCACGACGTTGAGCTGCTGCTCGCGAAATCAGCGTGATGTGGTCGCAGGTTGAATCGGCCGTTCGGTTGTCGTCCAGTGCTGATGAATGAATCCGAATCTCGCAACGCGAGGCGACGGCAACGGAGCAGCATCCATTTCTGACGTCACAACCAGCCAGGCTTGCTGCGTCGTTCTTCCGACGGTCTCGTTCAGAAGCTGCACCACTGGCTTGCCTGTGACCTCCAACGCGACGTCGATGTTCTCACCGCGATCGATGTCTACGCCCACGGGCGACGACAACACGCTTATTCGTCCACCGGTCGCAGATTTCGTAGGCGATAAGGGTTCAAACAGTCGGCCGGCTACGTTCATCAAACCACGTTCGCGAATCGAACCAGTAAGGGGTGAACTGTCTAAGTACGTCGCCCGTCTTTCAAGTGGACGGACGTTAATAACTCCATCGACGAATTCTGCTCGATATGTTCGCTGCACCTTGTTGAATTCGGCCAGGACCATATCGAGCGGAATCCGATCCTGCTTTCCGAGCGCTTCCAGCTGCCATTGCGGGCGGAAGTCACCTCTCCGTGGCCGATCGGCTTCACGAAGTTCCAAACCAGCCGGAACACCGGTTTGGGAGAGTAGCTGAACGAACGTGTAGGGATTCGCCCGGGCGGCTTCGAGAAGAGAATCCGGAACAAGCCGGCCGGTTTGCCAAACCAACAGTGCGAATAGTCCGAGAAGTGGGCATAGACATCGCGTCACGACCTCAGTGAATCCCGACGCTGGTATACCACCACGTCACCGAAAACATCCGCACCAGACGTGCATCCAGAATAACGCGCTGCGTTGCGTTTGTTTCGCACGGGTTCGGAGCACCTACACCCAACAAGAAGCAGGACTGATCGCGGCGCTCCTCGTGGGGATCTACAACTTCCGCATCGTCTTCCCGCTACGCACGGGTCGCCCTCGCGGATCACTTGCCTGAGACGGGGTCAACAAACAAGGTTCTCTGGCGGAGCATGCCGTGTGGAGCGATAACCTTCGAGCGCGAGCACGCCGGCCCCGAGCATGATCGCCACATCCGCGACGTTGAAAATGCCGGTCCGCAGTGGTCCGATCCCGACGTTCATGAAGTCGATGACCATCCCATACGTGATTCGGTCGACGAGGTTGGATGCGCCACCAGCGACACACAGCCCGACCCCGAGAAGAGCGCGGCTCGGCCAACGGCGCCGCATCGCCACGATCACCAGGCCAAGTAAGAGCGCCGCGTTGCCAACGCCGAATATCGCCGTCCGCACTGCAGGCGGCCAGTCTGCACCCATCCCCAGGAATGCACCTGTGTTCTCCACATACTCCAGTCGAATCGTGTCGGCGAGGAACGACCGGCTGGATGTTTCAGAGAGGGCGGTCGCGGCGACGTGTTTCGTCACGCGGTCGCAGCCGATCGACGTGCCGATCACAGTGAACAAGACGAGTCGAACGCCAATTCGCGTCATCATGGCGAGGCTCAGTTCGGCGCGGTCTAGCGTAGCTGACGCGCTACCACCCTCATTGGCAGCGTATTCGTGGATCGCGTCAATTGCGCGCGGTCGGCATGGACTGAGAACACCGCTCTGACCTGCACCGCTCCGTCCGGCTGCTGCAGAATCCGCGTCCGTCCTTCATCCATGGTCGCGCTCCACTGTGCAGGGACGCGAAGCAAGGCCGTCCGCCCGGGCGCCAGGGCAAGGCGGCTCCGGGGCACCTCGTCCGAGCCGTACAGCGATTGCGAGTCGAGGAGTGCCAGTACTGCCGGCTGCCCGCTCGCCGATTCGACTAGAAGATACACAGAGCCGCTGATATAGCCTGATGGTATCCGCGGTGCTGGCTGGACAAACGCACCCTGATCTGGTGACCACGGCAGGGTAACCAGTTCCTTGCTGATGTTCTCGATCAGCACCTCGTAGACGAACTCCTCGCCATAGACGAAGTCGGTTCGATCGACGGACACCAGCGTCACCTTCAAGGGCGACGGAGGTGGGTGTGACGAACTCGAAACAGAGTGTCTGGTTGGAAAAAACGCGCCCGCTCCCGATGTTCCGGTGTGCGTGTGACCCGGAATGTCGAGGTAGTGGTCGGCTTTGACGCTTTGGGCATGCGGGCCGGCTGCCGTCGCAAGAAACATTAAACAGGCGACTAATGTCCGCACTCCCGCATGGTAGCTCGCGTTGCGCCGTCCCGCATCGCAAAGCGGCATGGAGGGCTACAATGCGCTGTCAAAGGGCTGGCATGCGTCGAATCACAGCGGTCGCGGTGTTGACGGTGCTGAGCGCAGTGCTGACCGCGCAGCAGCAGGCTCCTGCGTTCGACGTCGCGTCGATCAAGCCGAACGTCTCGACGGTCAACGCCGCGATCCAGCTGACCTCGAACGGGCGGTTCACAGCCACCAATGCCTCGCTGCGGGCGCTGATTCTGCGCGCCTACGGCCTCCACGATTCGCAGCTGATTGGCGCGCCGGAATGGATTGCGGCGGAGCGGTTCGACGTCGATGCGCGCGTCGAGCTGGTGCCGGCCGGCGGTCCCAATGCGTTGCTGCCGCTCGTGCGCAGCCTCCTGACGGAACGGTTCCGGCTGAAGACGCACGACGAGCTGCGGGAATTGCCGGCCTACGTCCTGACGTTTGCCCGCGGTGATCGGCGTCTCGGAGCGCAGATCCGTCCCACCCAGGGCGACTGCTCCGGCGCGAGTCAGCTGACGCAGGCCGAGATCCGCGCGCAGGCGCGCGACGGCTGGGCGCCGTGCGGCATGTCGTTCATGACCACCTTCGTGGACTCCGCCGACGTGGCGTTGAAGGTGCGGATCCGCCGTTCAGCGATTACTTTGGCGCAGTTCGCGACGGCGTTGCAGGCGAACGTCGATCGGCCGGTGGTCGATCGAACGGGCCTCCAAGGACAGTTCGATATCGAGTACTCGTTCGCGCAGCAGCCAGCCGCGAACGCGCCAGGCGGCCAGGACAACAATCAGCCGATGCTGCTCGTGGCCCTCGAGGAGCAGCTCGGGCTGAAACTGGAGTCGCGGCGCACCGAAGTGCCGATGGTGGTGATCGATTCGGTGGACCGGCCGGCGCCAGACTAGAGCCCGATAGCCGTGACGCAGGCGCTGGGATGACGAAGGCACGGTTCATCGAGCCGATGCTGCTGCTCCGTACCGACACGCTTCCGGACGACCCGCGGCGCTGGACGTATCAGCTGAAGCTCGATGGATACCGAGCGATCGCCTTCAAATCGAAGGGCAAAGTGTATCTCCGTTCGCGCAACGACAACGACTTCAACGTGCGCTATCCGGCGGTGGTCTCCGGCCTGGCCGGACTCCCGGACGAAACCGTCATCGATGGAGAAGTCGTCGCGTTCGACGAGAAGGGCCGACCCTCGTTCAACATCCTGCAGAACTACGGATCGTCCGCTGCGCCGGTGGTGTTCTACGCGTTTGACGTGATGGTTCTCCGCGGCAAGGACGTGATGTCCGAGCCGCTCGAGAAGCGTCAGCAACTGCTCGAGACGATCGTGTTGCCGAAGTTGAAGGAGCCCGTTCGCTACGCCGGCGCGCTGAACGCCGCGTTGCCGGATCTGGTGGCGTCGGTGAAGGCGCACGGCCTGGAAGGGCTGGTGGCCAAGCGCCGCGGCACGCGTTACGAGCCGGGTCGGCGCTCGGGCGCGTGGATGAAGATGCGCGTCGATCGCGGACAGGAGTTCGTGATCGGCGGCTACACGCTGGGCACGAAGACGTTTGACGCGATCGTCTTCGGCTATTACGAGGGCGGGAAACTGATCTATGTCTCTCGCACCCGGAACGGCTTCACGCCGGCGGCGCGGGCCGCGTTGTACAAGAAATTCGCGGCGCTGGAGATCGAGGAGTGTCCCTTCGCCAATCTGCCCGAGGAACGCAGCGGCCGATGGGGGCAGGGGCTGACGAAGGCGAAGATGGCCGAATGCCGATGGCTGAAGCCAGTGCTGGTCGCCGAGGTCGAGTTCCTGGAGTGGACGAGCGACAACCACCTGCGGCATTCACGGTTCGTCGCTCTCCGCGACGACAAGCGCGCGGAGGACGTGACGCGGGAAGGCTGACGCGCCGATCGATCTGTTCGGCGACGGCGTTTCAACGTTGTCGATAACCAGGACCTCCACCGGACCCGGCGCGGACTGGAGCTTCAAGCCGAGCTGCTCCCTGAGCACGGTCATCAGTGACGATCCATCAGCCTGCTGCAGTCAGGTCGTCTCGATGCCGCCCCGAATGGCCGGGAAAGATCCGTCCTCGTGGTACGAGGTCGAGGCGCGCGCCGCGGCAGATGTGGTGCTGACGGTCGAACAAGCGCGGCTCATGCTGCAGACCATGCTGGCGAACCGCTTCAAGCTGAATTTCCACCGCGAGCCGCGCCAGGCGCCGGTCTATGCGCTGGTGGTCGCGAAAGAAGGGCACAAGCTGGGCACCGCCGACAAGGCGTGTGCCGACACGCGCCTGCCGTTCATGTTGGCGCCGGGGATGCTGAGAAGCTGCAGTCCCGGGATGGCCATCTCGCAGCTGGTGTTCGCGCTGAATCGCGAACTGGACCGTCCGGTCGTCAATCGCACCGGCCTCACCGGCACTTACGCGTTCTCGCTCACGTGGGCCCCGTGAACCGCTGGCCGGGACCGACGATCGGCCGTCGTTGTTCACGGCGGTTCAGGAGCAACTCGGGCTCCGGCTCGAGCCCTTCACCGACGCCGTGGACGCGTTCATCATGCCGGCTGTTGCTTGACATGGCGGAACCGTGAAGGCGTACGTGTTCTATGCCAGGAGGAAACAGTGATTGTCATCGCGATGATCGGCATTATGTTGGTCGGGGCGGGGCTCCTGATGGTGCTGTCGGCAGTTCTCTCGCATTTCAAGGTTGACAGTATCGGTGCTGCGCTGGCGGCCAACGTGATCGCCGTGGTGTCATGGTACGCCTACCTATTCATCGCCCAGCCGCTGCTGTTGCCACACTTGCCGCAGGACGGCTGGACCCAAACGGTCGTCAGCGTTGCCGTACTGACCGCGCTGCTTGCCATGAGTATTACTTTCGTGCCTGGTATCAATGCAGATCTGCTCAGTGCGCTCGGCGCGGCCGTGATCGTTTCCGTCGCACAATCCGCGCTGTTGTTGTCCGTAGTTGTCCTGTTCGGAGGGTGAAGAGCGCTCGAGCTACCTTCGCTATCCTAGGACTCCGGACTCGAACGTGTCCGACTTGCGCATCCAGACCTGGCTCGCCGTGTTTGTCGTCGCTATCGGCGGGCTGGTCACTGCCGTCCTGGCAATGTTCCTGTACATGTTCGTCACAGGGCCGCTGCATGAGGATCCCGGTAACCTGCCGTCGGTCGCACGTGTCGATCCAGCGAAGGAATGGATCGACGCCGTCGGACGGGGACGGCGAATCATGCACGACGCGCTCGTCGATCACAACCTGCCGGGACTGTCAGTGGCGGTCGGCGTCGGTGGCGATATCGTCTGGGCCGAGGGCTTTGGCTGGGCAGACCTCGAGAAGCGGGTGCCTGTCGCACCGGAGACGCGGTTCGTCATCGGCAGCGCCTCCATCCCGTTAACCTCCGCCGGCGTCGGCCTGCTGCTCGAGAAAAACAAGCTGGCGCTGGACAGTCGCTTTCAGGCGTACGCGCCTGAGATCCCGCAGCAGGACTGGCCGGTGACGTTGGGCCAGGTGATGTCGCATACCGCTGGCGTGGCGGACGATGGGGGAGAGCAGGGGCCGCTGTTTGCGAAGCACTGCGAGCGGCCCGTCGAGGCGCTGCAGTTCCTCAGCGGCTTCGAGCGAGCTGCGCTTCACGCCCGGGACCGGGTTCCTCAGGACGAATTACGGCTGGATCATGGTGAGCGCGGCGGTCGAAGGCGCCGCCGGCGAGCCGTTCACCGTCTTCATGCGGACGCAGGTCTTCGAACCGCTTGGCATGGACGCGACGATCGCCGGTTCATCGACGGGGCAGGTTCCAGATCTCGCGACGTCGTACTTCCCGCGGTTCATGGCGGCGCCGCGCTACGGGGCACAACGGATCGGTTCGCAGGACCTGTCGTGCTTCGCGGGGGGAGGCGGATTCCTCTCCACCCCGTCCGACCTCGTGCGCTTCGGTCTGGCCATCAACAGCGGAAAGCTGCTGCAACCCGCGACGGTCACATTACTGCAGACGCCACGGCGGCTACCGTCGGGGCAGGAGACGGGGTATGGCCTTGGATGGCAAGTCCAGAGCGTGATGTTCGCCGGCAGACAAACGCGCTGGATTGGTCATGACGGCACGTTGTCGATGGGCGGCAACATGGCATCGCTCATCACGTTTCCCGAACGCGCGATCGCCGTGGCCGTGACCACAAAACATCTCCTACGCGGACACGGTGCCGCTGGCACTCCGCATCGCGGAAGCGTTCGCCGCGTCCCGCCGTCAGTAACCACGACAATGCCGCGCGAAGTTAGTACAAGTCGCTGAGGGCAGGGCCCAGATCGGGAAACTGAAACTTGAAACCTTCGTCCTTCAGACGCCGAGACACGCAGTAGCGGCCGAAGAGTGCCAGCTCCGGGTCGGTCCGGAGAATGGGCGCGGCGGCGCGAACCATCCAGCCGCTGGCGGGCAGGCCGAACGGCACGCCGAGTGCCCTTCTGAGTTCGCGCATGAACACGGCGTTCGAGACCGGATTCGGCGCCGTCGCAATGTACGCGCCGGACATGCGCTCGTCGTCAATCGCGCGGGCGAAGAGGCGGTTTATGTCCTCAATGTGGATCCAGCTGATACCCTGTCGGCCGTGGCCGACGGTGCCGCCAAGGCCGAGGCGCGCCAGCGACGCGAGCCGCGGCAGCGCGCCGCCGCCTGGCCCGAGCACAAAACTCGTTCGCAGGACGACCTGTCGCACATGGGCCGGCGCCGCCCGGCGGAACGCCTCTTCCCACGCACGTCCCACCGACGGTGCGAGGCCAAAGCCAAAGGGGGAATCCTCGTCGCAGACGACTTCAGGCGGATCGCCATAGATATGCGCCGTGGACATCTGCACCCACACGCGCGGAGCGGCGATGCCGCTTTCACACGCGCGGCCGAGCACCGCTGTCGCCTCGACGCGCGAGCGCAGGATCTCGTCGCAATGATCGGGCGTCTTGACGCAGTCAACGGAGCGTCCGACCAGGTTCACCAGCGCGTCTGCGCCATCGAGCGCGCGCGTCCATGAACCAGGCGTCCGCGCGTCCCAGGTGACGTGCCAGCCCACGGCGCCGGCGGCCTGTGAATGCCGGCCCAGCACGACGACTTCACAGCCGCGTTTCGTCAGGTACGCGGCCAGGCTCTGTCCCAGAAATCCTGTGCCACCGGCAATCACCACTCGCCCGGCAGAAGCCGCATTGCTATTCACTGACGACGAGTATTCTCCGTCAAACCTGAAATCTTCTATTTGTAGAAGAACTGCGAGACGGGATGGACCTCCGGGATCAGCCCTTTCGCACGCACCCGCGCGTTGTGTGCGTCGCGGCCTTTTATCGCCTTCGTCATCAGCTGCAAATGCGTGAGCGTTGCAGGGAGCTCGGACCATGGCGGCTCGAGACGGCCGTCATAGACGAAAAAGCTCTTCACGGTAGGAAGCTCGGAAAAACCCTTCAACGTCTCTAACCGCGGAACGCTGTACAGGTAGATGTGCTCGAGCGCGGCGTTGCGACGCCCGACCTGCAATTCAGTGATCCGTGGCTGATCGCTCACAAGGAGCCGCCGCAGGCGCGGAAAGCGTTCGAGATTGCCGAGATCCTCGAGGTTGCGAACCTCCCGGAACGAGAGATCTGTGAGCGCTGGAAGCGCCTCGATGGCGCCGATCGATCTTGCGTTTCCCAGCACCAGCTTCAGCGTCTCGAGCGAGACCATACCATTGACGAATTCGAGCGAGAACTTCGATGAGGGCTGTAACGCCAGTTCTTCGAGCGAGGTGAGACGGCCGACTGCCTCGGTGTTCTTCCCGTGGCCGAGGAGGCGCAGCGAACGCATCGAGCGCGCGTCGCCCAGGGCGGCAAAGTCGAGTGCCGGGGTGGGAGTCGATGCCAGCGTGAAATGCTCGAGCCGGTGAACGCCGATCGCGCCGAGGATCCTGGCGTTGTCGATCCGGCGCGGACCGAAACGCAGGACGGTGAGTTTCGGTAATCGTCCGACCGCTTCCGGATGACGAACGCTCTCCAGGCCGTCGAGCGAGAGGCACCGAATCTCGTCCAGGTGGTCCAGTACGGACGCGTCGAATTCCCCGAAGTCGTGATCGAAGAAGCGGACTTCCAGTCCGTTGCCAAGCCTGGCACACGCCTGCTGGAGCAGGTCGAGGTACGCGGTTCGGCTGACGATCTCGTCGACGACCTCGGCTCCGCCGGCGGAGAAATGCCCGATTGGAACGCTGTCCGGGAGCGGCCGGTGTATCTGCAGCACCTGGACGGTAGACCCGCCCTGCTTCGCGACTAGCGCGCGCGGGTCCGGCAAGACCTCATAGAGCATGAACGCTCATCTTGCCTCAGGCTCACCCTTCGCCATCGATCCCCCTTGACCGACCGAATTGGTCCGAGATATCGTCCAATCTTTACATTGAGACTTAGTCTCACTACGGAGCGTTGCATGTTGAGGGTTCGGACCTTTCTGGCGATTACTGTTCTCCTGACCGTTGCCGCGGGATCGGCGGATGCGCAGGTGGACGCACGCGGGGCGTTCCTGATCGGCCAGGTTTTCGATCAGACGGGCGCCGCGGTGCCGCAGGCGTCCATCACCGTCCGCCGGCTGTCGAGCGGCATCGAGCGAAGCGTCACCGCCAATGCGCAAGGCGCGTTCTCCATCGACCAACTGCAGCCGGGCGACTACGAGGTGAGCGCAACGAGCGCAGGTTTCGTCGCCGCCGTGCAGCGGGTGGCGCTCCGGAGCGGCGAGACCCGCGTCCGCTTTCAACTGCGGGTCGGCAACCTGACTGAGGAGGTCGTCGTGACCGGCGAAATCGCCGGCAGTCACGAGCGGCTGCGCCGCATTCCGGGTTCGGTGGCCGTCGTCGACCGCGAGACGCTGGAAGACAGCGCCGTCATGACGACGAGCGAGGCGCTCCGCAAGGTGGCGGGCCTGCATGTTCGGGACGAGGAAGGGTTCGGCCTGCGGCCGAACATCGGCATTCGCGGCCTGAATCCGACCCGCTCGACGAAGGTTCTCCTGATGGAGGACGGCATTCCGTTGACCTACGCGCCGTACGGCGACAACGCTTCGTACTACCACCCGCCGATCGACCGCTTCGAGCGGCTCGAGGTCCTCAAAGGTGGCGCGCAGATCGCCTACGGACCGCAAACTGTCGGCGGCGCCGTCAACTACCTGACTCCGAGACCCCCCATCCAGCCATCCGGCTCGCTGACGCTGACCGGCGGGAATCGCGACTACTTCAACGGCCACGGTTCGTACGGGGCCACGGTCGCGCGAACCGGATTCCTGTTCGATTACATGCGGAAGCAGGGAGACGGCTCCCGCGAGAATCTGGACTTCAGGCTGAACGACGTCAACGGGAAGGTCGTGCAGGGTGTCGGCGCGAGCCAGACGTGGACGTTCCGCGGCAACTACTACAGCGAAGATTCGAACGTCACCTATTCGGGGCTGCGACTGGACGAATACACGGCGGACCCGCGCGCGAATCCATTCGGCAACGACTTTTTCTACGCCGACCGCTACGGCGCCTCGGCGACCCATGCGTTCGCCATGAGCGGCAACGCCGCCATGACCAGCACGGTGTACTGGAGCTCATTCCGCCGGCACTGGTGGCGTCAGTCGAGCAACTCCGGGCAGCGGCCCAACGACTCGGCCGATCCGGTGTGCGGCGGGATGGCCAACCTGAACACGACCTGCGGCAACGAAGGGCGCCTGCGCGAATACTACGCGTGGGGCGTCGAGCCGCGCGTCACCATGTATCACCGCACGTTTGGGGTCGCCAGCGAAACGGACGTCGGCGTGCGCGCGCACTTCGAAAACCAGGATCGCCTGCAGCAGAACGGCGATTCCCCGGCCGCCCGGACGGGCGTGCTCGTCGAGAGCAACGTTCGACAGAACTCTGCCTATGCCGGGTTCGTGCAGAACCGGTTCCTGTTCGGTGGGTGGACGGTCACCCCGGGCGTGCGGCTCGAGCACGTCAAGTATGAACGTACGAACCGGCTGGCCAATGCCGGCACCGGCGTGACCGGTGACACGGAGCTGACGCGTGTCATTCCGGGGATCGGCGTCTCGCACACGACGGGGGAGCAGGTGACCCTGTTCGCCGGCGTGCACCGTGGCTTCGCTCCGCCACGCACCGAGGACATCATCTCGAACGCCGGCGGCGTTCTCGACCTCGATCCCGAACTGAGCTGGAACTACGAGGCCGGCGTTCGCAGCACGCTTCGGCCCGGCGTGAGCGTCGACGCCACGGTGTTCCGAATGGATTACGAGAACCAGATTGTTCCGGCCAGCCTCGCCGGCGGCGTCGGCGCCACGCTGACGAACGGCGGCGCCACGCTCCATCAGGGTCTGGAGCTCAGAGCGCAGGTGGACAGTGCACCCATCACGCGCTCCGCTCACGACCTCTACGTCCGCGTGTCGTACACCTACCTGCCGGTCTCGAAGTTCACCGGCGCCAGGTTCAGCAACATCTCGGGCTTTGGCAGCGTGAGCGTCAGTGGAAACCGTCTGCCGTACGCGCCCGAGCAGGTCGCCGTCATCGGCGCCGGCTACTCCTACGCGGCCTTCGACGGGCGCATCGAGGCCGTGACCACGAGCGATCAATTTACCGACGATCTCAATACCGTGCAGTCGACCGCGGACGGACAGCGCGGCCTGATCGGCAGCCACACCGTCTGGAACCTCGCTCTGAACTACACGCTTCGGCAGACGACGCTTTTCGTGACCGCGAAGAATCTGTTCGATAAGCTGTACATAGTGGATCGCACGCGCGGGATTCTCCCTGGCAGTCCGCGGCTGGTTCAGGCGGGTGTCCGGCTCAGATTCTAGGAGTGACCATGAATCGTCTGAAAGTTGTCTCCGCTGTTCTCGCCCTCGTATTTCTCGTCCCCGCAGGTCTCCACGCCCAGGCAGGCCGGCGCGGTGACGTGCTGGACGTCAACACCGCTGCCGAGAAGCAGCTGCTCTCGGTACCCGGCCTGACGCCGGCGATCGTGAAGACCATCATGACGCGTCGGCCGTTTCTGCAGATGACGGATCTCGACGCGCTGCTCGCGCCGTCGATCCCCGCCGAGAAGCGGCCGGAGATCTATCGCCGGTTGTTCGTGCAGATCAACCTCAACACGGCATCGGACGCTGAAATCATGCTGATCCCCGGCCTGGGGAAACGGATGCTCGGCGAGTTCAAGGAATACAGACCCTATCGAGCGCTGGCTCAGTTCCGGCGCGAGATCGGCAAGTACGTTGACGACAAGGAACTCGACCGCCTCGAGCAGTACGTGTTCGTTCCCGTCAACCTCAACACGGCAAGCGACGCGGACATTCTCAGCATTCCCGGAATGGGGCAGCGGATGCTCGGCGAGTTCAAGGAATACCGGCCCTACAAGGCGATCCAGCAGTTCAGGCGCGAGATCGGCAAGTACGTCGACGAGAAGGAAGTGGCCCGGCTCGAGCGCTACGTCACGTTGAACTGAGCGCGCACCGAGTCTCCGCCACGATGCCCGACGCTGCGTTCCTCCGCCGAGTGCTCGCTGCACTCTTCCTGTTTGGCTCCGTCGGCACGGCCGCGGAGCTGGTGCTCCTCGAGCACACCGAGGACGCATGGCAGAAGGCGCCGCTGGTGCTCATTGCCATCGCGTGCGTCGTGCTTGCTGTGCTGACCGTCCGGCCGTCCACGGCCGGGGTCAGGCTCTTCCAGCTCGCCATGATGGCGTTCATCGCGAGCGGGGTGGCGGGCCTTGCCCTGCACTATCAGGGCAACGTCGAGTTCGAGCTCGAACTGCAGCCGGGCGCCTCGGGTTTTCACCTGTTCTGGGAGTCGATGAAAGGGGCCACGCCGGTGCTCGCCCCCGGAACCATGGCACTCCTTGGCGCCATCGGCCTGACCTACGCCTATCGCCATCCGGGGCGTTGAAAGGGCTGCCGCCGGAAGGCGGCACTCGACATCCGGTCCCAATCCGAGGATCATCAGCGCGAGCAGAGGTTGGCCATGAAGCGACCACACTATGTGTTCCTTGCGCTGATGCTGTCCGCGAGCGCCGCGGCACCGCTGATGGCGCATCACTCGTTCGCGGCTCACTACGACATGCAGAAGCCGATCACCATTCAGGGCACGCTGGTGAACGTGCGGCTGACGAACCCGCATTCGTGGTTCTTTCTCGACGTCAAGGAACCGGACGGCTCGATGTCCCGCTGGTCGTTCGAAGCCGGCACGCCAAGCGGCATGATTCGCAACGGCTACAAGGCCGCGGAGTTGCCGTCGGGCACGGTGGTGACGATTACCGGTTTCCCCGCACGCGATAAACAGAAGGTAGGCATGCTGCAGCGGCTGACGACCGCGGATGGAAAGACCTACGGCATGTTCGGTCCGCAGGAAAGCCCTGGAGCAAAGTGATCGCCATGAAGCCGCACTTCAGCGTCACTGCCTTCATCAGCGCTGCCTTGTTCGCATTGACGCTCGGCCCCATCGCGCTGGCCGCGCAGCAAGGCGGAGCGGCGGCTGCGCCGCAGGCGAGCGGGAAACCGGCCGAACCAGCGCCGCGCATGACCGATGGAAAGCCGGACCTGTCTGGCGTGTGGTGGACAGGAGGAGATGTCGGCGGCCGCGGCTTCGGCGGGGGCCGCGGGCGCGGTGGTGGACGAGGCGCCGGCCCGGCGCCGCCGACCTTCACTGGGCTCTATACGCCGTCGGCAGCCGCGGCTGCGAAGAAGCTGACGGACAACGACGACCCGACGCTCAAGTGCATTCCCACCGCGTTCGGCACGCTGAACGTCAGCATGTTCGACGTCGGAGCCGTCGCGCAGATCGTGTCGACGCCGAAGTTCATCGTCATGCTGACCGAGACGTTCCACGGCTACCGTCTCGTCCCGACCGACGGACGTGCCCATCGTGCCGAGGTGCCGCCGTCATTTCGCGGCGATGCAGTAGGGCGGTGGGAGGGCGACGACTTCGTTGTCGAAACGAAGAACTTCACCGACAACACGTGGATCTGGGCGGAAGGCCGGGCGTCCCCACACTCCGATCAGCTGCGGATTGTCGAACGGTACCGGCGAGTGGACCGGAATACGCTGGAGATCGAAGCGACGCTCCACGATTCGAAGGTGTTGACGGCACCATGGACCGTGCCGAAGCAGACGCTGGTGCTGGCGCCATTCGACCAGATCCTGCCGCTCAACTGCGCTGAGCTGTAGGCGCCCTTTCACGGGCGCCGATCGGATACGCCGGGCAGGTAGCGTTTGTGCGACACACGCAGCGCGACCAGATCCGGCTGCTGGATGCCAAGCTCCTTGGCAATGCGGTGAATCTCGGCTTCTTCGGCGAGCGAGATCGACTCGTCCGTCGCTGATACCGCAAAGAGGCACCGCATCAGCGCCAGCTTCTGCTCGTAGCTCGCGATCGCCGAGAACTCGCGCGCGACGAGAAAGTTGGCGGTCCCGCCAAAGAGCAGGTTGCTCGTCTTCGCTAATTGAACGACCACCATCGCCTGATCCGCCGCGATCTGTCCCTCCTCGGTCACGAGCGCTTCCATCGCCGTGGTCTCTTCCCCGGAAACGTGTTGATCGGCGTGTGCGACGCGCCCGAGGAGATAGGCGAACGCGGCGAGAAAGCGTGCGCGATCGGGTTCGAGCTGATCGAGCGCATTGAGGGTCTCGCGGAGCGGCGCGAACTCGCGCTCCTGCGGCTCGCCGACGCGCATCCATCCACGCAGTGTTTTCAGAGGCATGCGGGCAAGTAGAGGGGCCGCCTAAAGGCGGACATTACGATACTGGTTTTTTTGACGAACTTGGTGCACCTTCTCCTGACGTGCTTCGACGACTCGTTCTGCTGATCGCGGGGGTGGCAGTCCTCCTCGTCGTCTTTACCGCCGCCGCTGCCTACTGGTTCTTCGCGCGCGACGGCTTCCGGCAGGCGCTCGAGGCGCAGGCGACGGCGTGGCTCGGCCACCCGGTGCGCATCAGCGCCGCCCGCGTCCAGTTCCTGCCGCGCCTGGCGGTCGAACTGCGGGACGTCCGGGTCGGTGAGCCGGTCCAGCTCACGCTGGACGACATCGAT
>JAICQE010000231.1 GCA_025938035.1 Vicinamibacteria bacterium | reverse complement strand
CGACGTAAACGTCGGCCTCTCCCACCCGTCGCGTGCACGCGGACCCGACGGGGTCCGCGCCACTAAAACGCAATCGAATCAGCCGCCTAGAGCACCCCGGCCTTGAAGGAGTACGGCGTGGCCTTGCCGTCGCCCTCGCGATAGAGCTTGTGGCACGCGCCGCACGTCGCGCCCTGGAACTCCTTCACCGCACCCTGCACCGCCATCTGATCGACCGTCGCGGCAGAGAGCATCTTGTCGATCGCGTCAAGCCGGCTCAAACCATCCTTGACGATCGCGACCGCATCGTCTTTCTTCACGCTCGCCCACATGCCCTGAAGCGTCATGAAGTTCGTGCGGAGCGCAGCCACCTGTGTGCGTGCGTCCGCGTAACTCGCCGAGGCGATGGCTTTGTTCATCGGCCCGAACGCCGACACGTTCGCTTTCATGATCTTGGCGTGTTCTTCCAGCGTCATCTTGGCCTGAGCCGCCACGCCGACGGCGAAGACGAACAGGAGCGCCGATGTCCACATGAGGAATCGCTTCATATTGCCCTCCTTGGGAGCAAAAATCGCCGACAGGCGGGCGAATACTACGTCAGCGACATGAAGGAATCAACGAAGGAGCGCGATACGATCGGCGCATGAAAAAGCCGGCCGCGAGCCACGGTCCGTCAGCGTCGGACCTGATCTCGAACAGAATCGCCGACCTCGGCGACTGGCGCGGCGACACGCTCGCCAGAATGCGCAAGCTCATCAAGGATGCGGACCCGGACGTCGTCGAGGAGTGGAAGTGGATGAATCCGGTGTGGTCGCACGACGGCATCATCTGCACGGGCGAGGCGTACAAAAAGGCCGTGAAGCTGACGTTCGCCAACGGCGCCGCGTTGAAGGATCCGGCCCGGCTGTTCAACTCGAGCCTCGAGGGAAACGTCCGCCGCGCGATCGACATCCACGAAGGAGTGCAGCTTGACGAGTCGGCTTTCAAGGCGCTCGTTCGCGAGGCCGTCGCTTTCAACAGGCAGGCAACCTGAGTCGCGCTCCCTTCGTCCAAGCATCATCCGGCGCAGGGAGAACACTCATGCGATATCTGGCCGTTCTGGCCGCCACAGTGCTGATCGTGCCGTTGCAGGCGCAGTCGTCCACGACCTTCGATGTGGTGTCGATCAAGCCGAACAAGAGCGGAGCCGCCGCCTCGGAGACCGAGACGACCCCCGGACGACTGAATCTGATCAACGTGACGCCGCTGTCGCTGCTGCTCCGGGCGTTTGGCGTGCTGACGCCCCAGATCGTCGGCGCACCGGGCTGGCTCGCGACGGAGCGTTACGACGTGGTGGCGTCGGTGCCCGGCGGCGCCGTGCTGACTGATCAGACCCGGCAGGCGTACATGGAGCGGATGCTGACCGATCGCTGGCGGCTTCGATACCACCGGGAGACACGGGACATTCCCGTCTATTCACTCGTGACCGCGAACGAAGGGTCCAAGATGGTCACCCACACGGGCCCGGGTGAATACGGAATGAAGGTCGAGCGGGCTGGCCCGCGCGTGATTCTTCGAAGTACGCGAGGCAACATGCCGCGGCTGGTCGAGATTCTGAGCGGCTTTAGCGGCCGCGTGGTGAGCAACGACACCGGGCTCGGCGGCGAGTACGACTTCACGCTCGAATGGATCCAGGATGCCAACGCCACTGATTCCGGCCCGTCGCTCTTTACGGCGCTGCGCGAGCAGCTTGGCCTCCGGCTGGTGTCCGCCGAGAGGCCCGCACCGGTGATCGTCATCGACCAGATCGAGCGGCCGTCTGAGAATTGAGCCGCCGCTACTGCGGTACGCCGGCGAATGACCGGTTATCGAGCTTCGCCGCGAGCTCCACGAATTCGGGCCGCGGGCCATCCCACCGCAGCGACTCCACGTCGTCGAACAACGGCAGATGCGTGCGCAGCGTGGCCAGGTTGCGGAACAGCAGCGCCAGCTCCAGATCCCGTGCGAGCGTCTTCGCGAGCGCTCCTGAACTGGTGGCGTTCACGGACCACAGGGCGGGATCCATCGGGATCGCCTCGAGGTGAGCGAATCGCGCAAGCACTGCCGCCGTCGACTTGGCGCCCCAGCCGCGCAGGCCGGGATACCCGTCCGCGGCATCGCCTACCAGCGCGAGATAGTCGGGAATCGACGCCGGTGAAACGCCGAATTTGCCTCGAATCCCGGCTTCGTCGAACGTCGTGCGCGTCCGCCGATTCATCTGTACGACGCGCGTTCCCTGCACGCACTGCGCCAGATCCTTGTCCGGCGTGCAGATGACGACGCGATCGACACGGGCGTCGCGAGCGGCGATCGCCGCCGCAGAGGCCAGCGCATCATCAGCCTCGAACTCCGTCATCGGCCAGACGGCGATGCCCGCCGCCGCCAGCGCCTCTTCGAGAAGCGGGAACTGCGCGTAGAGCTCCGGCTCGATCCCTGCGCCTGTCTTGTATCCCGGCCAGAGATCGTTGCGGAACGATTCGATGACATGGTCGGTCGCGACGCCGACGTATCGTGCTCCACCCGTGATCATCGCCAGGACCGACTGGACGACGCCGCGCACCGCGGCGACTTCACGTCCGTCAGCGTCCTTCGCCGGCGGCAGCGCGTAGTAGTGGCGGAACAATTCGTAGGTGCCGTCGATGAGAACGACGTCCATTATCTGGCGCTCCGCGGCGGCCGCACGATCCGCGGCGACGACGAGAGCTGTTCGTAGCGGAAGCCGTCGGCGGGCCGATCGAGCTCGCGTACGTAGAGAATCGCTTTCTGATCGCGTCCAGGCCTGCCGGACACGAGCAGCTGCTCGCCGGGTTTCAACGTGCTCGCGGTCATCCCGATCTGCACCAGCTCGAATCGATTATCCAGTTCCAGGCGCCACACGCTCGACAGCGAACCCGCCCTGGCCTCTGCGATCAGGTATGGGTGCGGATTCACGAAGTGAAACTCGCGGACGACGACCGTCAGTGAAAGTTCGCGGGCGGCATCATACTCGGACAACGAGTGATGTCCATAGACGGGCGCCGCGGACAACAGGACGACGAACGCGAGAATCTTCATGTCGTGACCCGGCGAAATGCCGAGGTGCGCGGTATCCAGCATCGCACGTGCCGCGAGTATGTCTCGAACTCATCGCCAAAGGCGTCACGAAGATCGCGTTCCTCGGCCGGGCGGACCAGGTACTCCCAAATAAGTCCGCCCACGATCACATACGCCAGGACCGCCCACGAGCCGAGCCACAGCGCAACCGCGAGCCCCTGGCCCAGCCCGGCAACGACCATTGGATTCCGCAGATAGCTGTACGGTCCGGTCGTCACCAGGCGGTTGGTGGCGATAAACGGCAACGGCGTGCCGGCGCCCCGGCCGGCCATCGTCACGCCGCTGGCGAGACCGAGGCTGCTGAATACCACAAACAGGACAGCGGCGAGCAGACGCTGCGAGGTGAACGCGAAGG
>JAICQE010000222.1 GCA_025938035.1 Vicinamibacteria bacterium | reverse complement strand
TTCCTACGACGAGCAGACGAGCGTGATCGAAGCGGTGAAGTCGTTCGTGCAGGAGGTCGTGTAGAACAACAGTCCTTGGTCCTGAGTCCGTCCTTGGTCCCCTGGTCCTTGGTCCCCTGGGTGATTGCAGCGCGGTACCAATGCGAAATAGGCGGACCAAGGACGAAGGACAACGGACGGACCATGGACCACGCACCAGGGCCGAAGGCCTAGTCCGGGCGCCGCCCGACCGCGGTCAGCGGCGCCGGCGGCATGCGCCGCTCACGCGTCCGATCGCGCCGTGGCCGTTCGAACGATGTACGCCGGCCGATCCATGGTCCGCATGTGCATCCGGCCCAGGTACTCGCCGAGAATGCCGAGCGCGAACAGCTGCGCGCCGGAAAAAATGGCCACGATCGAGGCGAGAAACGGAAACCCGGCGACGGTTGTGCCCCTCAGCACGTAGCGGCCGACGACGAAGGCCAGAATCGCGATTCCGAACAGCGTGAAGGCGAAACCGACGAGCGTTGCCAGCTGCAGCGGGATCAGGCTGAATCCCGTCATCAGGTTCATGGCGTGGCGGGCCAGCGACCGGAATCGATAATTCGATCCACCGGACTGGCGCCGATCGGTTCGAACCGGAACGGCAGCGAAGTTGGTCGTCGCCCAGGTGAGCAGCACGTCGATCGAGAGCAGCGGGCTGCGGTATTCCTCGAACGCAGGCTTGACCGTCTTGCGGAAGGCCCGGAACGCACTCACCATCGGCGCGACAGCTCCGCCCGTGGCGGTGGCAAGCGCCGCCTTGGCAATGCGTGAGCCGATGCTGCGCCAGAGCCCATGCTGATCCCGTTCCGGAGTCCCGTAGACGACGTCGTGGCCCTCGGCGAGCTTCGCGAGCAACCGCGGGATCTCCTCCGGAGGCTGCTGCAGGTCGTCGTCCATCGTGACGATGACGTCGTGGCGGCTCGCACGGATGCCGCAGAGCAGCGCATTGTGCTGCCCGTAGTTGCGCATCAGATCGATGCCTCGGATCTCGGGGTGCTGTCCGGACAGCGCTTCGATCGCCGCCCAGCTGCCGTCGCGGCTGCCGTCGTTGACCAGGATGATTTCGTACGGCGCGCCGCTCGCGCGCACGACCGGGAGAAGGCGCTCGATCAGGGCGGGAAGCGTGGCGGCGCCGTTGTAGACCGGAATGACGACTGCGAGCGACTCGGACACCGCGGTCAACGGTAACACGCCGCTGCTATTCAGCGACGGCGTCCTTCGATCTCCGCCACCGCCTGCGGGTTCTCGAGCGACGAGAGATCGCCCGGCGGCTGGCCGAGATACGCCGCGCGAATCACGCGGCGCATCACCTTGGCGTTGCGCGTTTTCGGGAGATCGGCCACGAACTCGATCTGCTCGGGCCGCAGCGGCTTCCCGAGCCGGGACGCGACCAGCGCCTTCAGGTCGCCGGCGAGGTCGGGCGCTGCCGCGTCGGCGGACCGCAGGACGCAGAAGCAGACCAGCGCCTGACCCTTGAGTTCGTCGGGAACGCCGATCGCCGCTGCTTCGATGACGGCCGGATGCTCAACGAGCACGGATTCGACCTCCGCCGGGCCGACGCGCTTACCGGCAATCTTGATCGTGTCGTCGGACCTGCCGAGGATGTACCACAGTCCGTCTTCGTCGATCTCGGCCCAGTCGCCGTGAACCCAGACGTCGGGGAAGCGCGACCAGTAGGTTTCTTCATATCGCTGATCGTCCTTCCAGAAGCCGCGCGTCATGCCGATCCACGGCGCGCGGACGACGAGCTCGCCGACCTGATTACGGACGCTCTGCCCTTGATCGTCGACGACGTCGGCGGCGATGCCGGGCGGCGGGCCGGCAAAGGCGGCCGGCTTCAGCGGCGTCAGCACGTTGCCGGCCACCAGTCCGCCAGACACTTCGGTGCCGCCCGAGTAGTTGATGATCGGCAGCCGCGATCCGCCGGCAACGTCGAACAGCCAGCGCCAGGGATCGGGATTCCACGGCTCTCCGGTCGAGCCCAGGATCCGCAGCGACGACAGGTCGTGGCGGCGAACCGGCTCCTCACCGTGGCGCATCAGCGACCGCACGAGCGTCGGCGAGACGCCCAGGATATTGACGCGGTGCCGTTCGACGAGCGACCAGAGACGATCGGGAGCGGGGTAGTCGAGCGCGCCGTCGTAGATCACGAACGTTCCGCCGAGCAGCGTCATCCCGAAGATTTCCCACGGCCCCATCATCCAGCCGATATCGCTGACCCAGTACATCGTCTCGCCGGCGTGGACGTCGAAGCAGTGCGCCATGTCCTGCGCCGACTTGATCGGAAACCCGCAGTGCGTGTGGACCGCGCCCTTCGGCCGGCCGGTCGTTCCGGACGTGTAGATCAGCATCAGCGGATCTTCGGCGTCCGTCGGCTCGTTGAGGCATCCGGCTCCCGGCTGAACGATGTCTGCGAACCGGACGTCCCGCGCGTGCATTGCGACATCGATCCCGAGCCGCGGAACGACGACGACATGCCGGACAGACGGCGCGGTTGCGACAGCTTCGTCCGCAACCGGCTTCATCAGCACATGCCGTCCGCGGCGCCAGAATCCGTCGGCGATAACGAGCAATGCTGCTTCCGAGTCGCGCAGGCGCGTCGCCACCGCGTCCGCACCGTAACCCGAGAACAAGGGAAGCACGATGCCGCCCAGCCTGATCACCGCAAAGAACACGACGATCAGCTCGGGGCACATCGGCATGAACAGCGCCACGCGGTCGCCCTTCTGAACGCCGAGCGCCCGCAGGCCGGCCGCACACTCGTTCACTGCCTGCCGGAGTTCGGCATACGTCATGCGCCGGGTTTCGCCCTCTTCACCCTCCCAGCGGAGCGCATCGCGATCCGCGACCGGCGTTCCCATCCACTTGTCGAGGCAGTTGTGGACGATGTTCATCCGTCCGCCGACGCACCAGCGCGTCCACGGCAGGCCGCGCGACGTATCGAGGATTTTCGTGTACGGCTCGTAGAACTCGATGGCGAGATCGTCGAGCACGGCCCGCCAGAACCACTCGGGATCGGCGGTCGAACGGGCGAGGAGATCGGCGTAGTCGCGCAGCCCGTGTTGGCTGATGAATGCCGTGAGGCGGCTGTGAGCGATGTATTCGGGGCTTGGGCGCCAGGCGACTGTATCGCCTGTCACGGCGTCGCCCGTCATTGCCGGCGGTTACGGATCAACGTCGTCTTGGATGCCCGCCCTGACGCGCACCATCGCCTTGCTGTAAGCCACGACGCGGTTCTTCTGCTTCAGACGGAAGACGACGTCGTATTCGCCGCCCTGGCGGAAGGTGTGCTCGGCGGAGAACCGGCGCTGGATGGTGCTCTTTCCCGGCTCGTACGGGTTGCAGTCCTCGCTGGTGCCGGAGGTCGTGCCGTCCGCCCAATCCCATTCGACGGTTGCACAGTAGAAATCTTCGTAGTCGTCCGCTCCGCCTCTCAGTTCAGCGGCGATGCGCACTTTCAGCGGCGCAAATCCCACGGGAGGCGTCGCTCTGAGTGCTACACTGGGCTTCTTGTTGTCTTGGGCGGCGCGCTGTCCAGCGTCCGCAGGGACGTCCGGCGCCAGCGTGGTAAGCACTGTGGCGAGTGCGAAAGTCAGGCAACCCGCGCGGCGTCGTTGGATCATGATGTGTCCCCTGGGGGGTGGTTAGGGCGATTCTAAGCCCGAACCCCCGTGTGAACAAGCCGACCACGCTTTCTTGAGACAAGTTGCACGTGATGCGTAGCGCCTACACGACGCCGGAGGTCGCGCTCAGCGCGCGCCGGCCCGACGAACTCGACGCCGATCTCCTGGTTGTTCCCATCTTCGAAGCGGCGGCCTCAGGCGACACGTCGTCGGGCGACACGTCAGGCAACGCTGCCTGGCTCGACGAGGCCTGCGGCGGCGCCCTCTCTCGCGCCCGCGCCAGCGGCGAGTTCCGCGGCAAGCTGTACGACGCCTTCACCACGCCGGTGATCGCGTCGAGCTGGAAAACACGCCGCGCCCTCCTGATCGGCGCCGGGAAGTCCGGAGACTGGACGGCCGAGCGGCTGCGCCGCCTCGCGACGACCGCCGGTCTCCACGCCCGCCAGCGGCACATCCAGCGGCTGGCGTTCGTGCCGGGCACATCGCGCATCGCCACAGAGACGGCGGCACAAGTGATCGCCGAGGGCGTCTGCCACGCGAACTTCGACGGCGGCTCGTACAAGACGAACGACGACAAATGGGGCTGGCTGCAGCACGTCGAGATCAGCCTGCCGGATGGCCTGAAGGCGCAGACCGCCGTCGAACGCGGGCGCGTCATCGGTGAGCTGACGAATCAGGCGCGGGCGTTCTCGAACGAGCCGGGCAATGCGCTCACACCCAGGGCCTTTGCCGAGCACGGCCAGGCCATCGGCACGGCGGCCGGTCTCGGCGTCGAGGTCCTCGACGAGACGAAGATTGCCGCGCTGAACATGGGGCTGCTGCTGGGTGTCGCCCGCGGAAGCAGCGAGCCTCCGCGGCTGGTTGTCCTGCGCTACGAGCCGGCGAACGCCATTCCCGGCGTCGTGCTGGCATTCGTCGGCAAGGGGATCACCTTCGATACGGGCGGGATCTCGATCAAGCCTGCACAGGACATGGACCGGATGAAGGACGACATGTCCGGCGGCGCCGCGGCGATCTGCGCAATCACCGCGATCGCGCGCCTGAACGTGCCC
>JAICQE010000030.1 GCA_025938035.1 Vicinamibacteria bacterium | reverse complement strand
TCGCACCAACCAGCGCAGAAACGATCAATCGTCATCGAAGTCCGCGCCCCAGGGCGACTCCTCGAAGATCTCGGCCACCGCGTCGTAGGCCTTCCGTTCGTTCTTTGACGCCTTGCGGCTGACCCTGTCCACCGCCGTTGCGTGCATCACCACCTTGTCCGTCCGGCTGTCGATCATGTCCAACGTCAGCGTCCCGACGAGAATCCGCTGCACGTCCACCCCCGAGTAGCCGAGGCCCCACCAGTAGGGGTACCAGCCGCCCCCCAGGTATGGGTACGGACCACCCCAGAAATGCGGGCCGTAGTCATAGCCCCAGGTGTTGTACGCATACTCTTCCCGAGTGGTGCCGTGAATCGCGATGCGAACGTCCGGCGCCCGCTCGACCTTCCGGAAGCCAATGGCCGCCATGTGGCTGTCCACCGCAGAGACGATGCGCTGCACCATGAGCGGATTTGCGTCATCGGGCATCTTGACCGTTCCCAACGCGTACGTCTTGAACGCCCTGAAGTCGACCGACTTGTCGTAGTCGACGTCGACGGATTGCGCCCGGGCCGGCACGGACATCAGCGCAAGCGCCAATGCCAGCACGAAGACGCCCTTGAAGGATAGAGCCGTCATCACACACCTCCTGAGCACCGCAGGAACCGCAGTGCGGCAGGTGCGAAGCGCTGGGCCATCCGGTTTGCACTCGGACCTGCTGCCGTGAACAACCGCAAGAAGCGGACCCCGCCCTGGCGCAGGAAATGGGCGAATTCGCCGTGACGGAAAAAGAGCGCTCGGCGCGGTAGCGCGGAGCGATGACAGCGGGTCGTGACCGGCGCGACGAGGCGGCGAGCTATGCCGTTCCGGCGCGCCGTGACCTGCCCGGACGGCGGACCTAATACCGCCGCTTGAGCTGTTTCATGAGATCGAACTTCGCCGTGTCGGCGACCGCCATCACGGCCATCACGCCTGCCTGGACCGGATCGCTGACGACCAGGTCGGCCGCATCGGGCACGCTGCCGGCCTGATTCAGCGAAATCACCCGCAGGCCGTAACTCTGCACCTCTTTCACGGCGTCGGTAATCGCCCCGCCCATGATCGAGCCGGCGAGGACGAGCATCTTCACGCGCGGCAGCCGTGCCGTGGCGCGGACCGCGGCCGCCAGCTCCTGCTCGCCGACCAGCGGGATGGTGTCGATCGAGATGCGTTCGCCGCGGATGTTGTGGCGGTCGGCTTCCGTGATGGCGCCCATCGCGACGAAGCCAACCTGGGCGCCGCCGCCCATGACGATAATCCGCTTGCCATAGATGCGGGCGAAGTTCGGCGTCTCCTCCACCAGACGGACGCCGTCCACCTTCCGCATATCGATCAGAACCGCTTCAATCGACGGCTCCTCGACCGTGAACTCGAAGTAGATGTCCGCAACCGGCTCGCCGGCGTCGTGGATATCGACGTAGGTGATGTTGGCGTGATGGTCGGCAAGGACACGCGTCAGATCCGAGAGCATGCCCCGGCGATCGGAGACTTCAGCGAGAAGCGCATATGCGGCCATTGCTGCCGATTATGAAGGCTATAATCTCCCGCCATGAAGCAGTTTCTTTTCGCGGCAGCAGCGACGCTCGCGTGCGTCCTGCCTGCCGCCTCACAAACTATGAGCTACGGACCGAACATCAACCTCGAGACCGCAAAGAAGATCGCCACGCCGGCCATCGCCGAGGCGCGCAAGAACAACTGGAACATGGCCATCGCCATCGTCGATACCGCCGGCGATCTCGTCTACTTCGAAAAGATGGACGATACCCAGATCGGCAGCGTCCAGGTCGCGCAGTCGAAGGCGCGATCGGCGGCGCGCTTCAAGCGGCCGACGAAGGCGTTTCAGGACGCGCTGGCTGCCGGCGGCGAGGGGCTGCGGATTCTCGCCCTCGACGGCGCCATCCCGGTGGAAGGCGGAATACCGCTCGTCTCGGGCGGGAAGATCGTCGGAGCGATCGGGGCGTCCGGCGGCACGAGCCAGCAGGACGGAGTCGTCGCACAGGCTGCGGTGAACGCGTTGAAGTAGGCGCGACGCTCCGTCGCGGCCGGTGCAATCAGAGGATGGTGAACATGCGGAATCTGCTCCTCGGCGTAGCGATGGGTACCATCCTCGGCATCGCCGCGACCTCGGCGCTGGTGCAGCGAGGGGCCGACACGTTTCCCGACGCGGTGGCGGCGGACCCCAAACACTACTCGGTATCGTTCGAGAACGACGTCGCGCGGTTTCTGCGCGTCCGCTACGGCCCGGGCGAGAGGTCGGTGATGCACCGCCATCTCCCCGGGTGCGTGATCTTCCTGACCGATCAGACGTTCAACTTCACGGTTCCCGACGGCACCACCGAGCCGGCCTCGGTTCCCGCGGGAGCGCTCGGGTGCAGCGACGGCAACGTCCATCTTCCCGAGAACGTCGGCGCCGCGGCGGCCGAGTTCATCATGGTGGAGTTCAAAGACCGACAGACGTTCCGCAAGTAGATCGGATCTACTGCGCGACCGTCGCCGCCTCAATCTTCCGGATGTCGTCGATCCCGTAGCGCAGCGCGGCAAGCCGTTCCAGCCCGTAGCCGGCGCCGACGGCGACGTGCCGCGACGGATCGGCGCCGAGGTGCCGGACGATCCGGTCGGTGAAGACGCCCCAGGCCAGTACCTCGTGCAGCTGGCCGTCGACCTCGACCTCCATCTCCCACGCCTGCGAGCACATGGCGTATTTGGTCGGCACGATGCGTACGGTCGATCCCGGCAGCACCGCATCGACAGACTGCAGCACCAGCGTCGTCAACCGCCATCCGTCGACGTCGCCGCGATCGCCGAGCCAGAACGCCTCTACCTGATGAAAGGCCTCGAGGTGAGTGGCATCGAGACGGCCGCGCCGGTACGCCTTGCCCTCAATCCATAACTTCATGGGCTCGCCTTCGTACCGCTTCGTCATCAGCAGCGGAAGCGTCATGTCATAGCGGAGGATGCGGCGATCGTCCACGTGATGCAGCTCCGACGCCTCGACGTAGATCGCATCGTTGGGCACGCCGGCCCGAGCCGACGCCAGGTCGACAAACTCAGGCAGTTCCACCGGCGCAAACGTCGAGAAGACCCCACGCAGGATCTGCGTCACCACGCCAACAGGATTTTCCGGAAGGTTGGTCAGCTGCGGCCGCGAGAGCAACTCGACGATCCGCGCCGGAAGATCGCGTGGCGACTGCCCTGTTCCGATTTCACTCTGTTCCGACATCTCGATGTCCTTTCGCAGCTTGTCGCGGATCCGCTGCAGCCGTTTGCGCATCGCCGGTTCATCGACCCCGGCATCCTGGGCCAGGCGGCCGACACTCCAGCCGCCGTGGTAGCGACGGTCGCACAGACGGCGCTCCTCAGGGGTCAGGATCAACAGCGCAGCGGCCAGCTGCAGCCGTTGCGCGTCGGACCAGCGCGCCTCGATCTCGTCGAGGATCGGCACATCCACTCCATCGTCGAGGCGCAGGAAGGTCGTCCGCCGGGCACGTCGCAGGTTGATGGCGACGGTCACGGCGATCCTCCGCAGCCACGTCAGGAATGCGGCGTCCTCCCCGAGATCCCCGATGCGCCGGAATGCGCGCAAGAAGGTTTCCTGGGCGGCGTCTTCGGCCAGCGCTTCGTCTCGCAGTACCCGCAGCGCGACGCCAACCACCATGCGTTCCGTCGCGTTCACGAGCCGGCCGTACGCCGCCACGTCGCCACGGCGTGCCCGGTTCACCAGTTGATTGAGCGGTTCCACGTTCTGTTGTTGAAAAGACACGGGTCGGCGCCAATTGTGACATTGCGGCGCGGGCGCTCCGTGGGGCGAGCCTTGCCTGGCTCGCCCTCGCGAACCCGAAGGGTTCGCGCCACGACGAAATTCGCGCTACCGGCGGCTCTTTTTGCGGGTTCCTCGAATCGCCTGCATCCGGCGGCCGAGCGCTTCGAGCCTGTCGCGCCCGAGCACGGATCGCGCCGTCCTGAACATGTGCCCCTCTTCTTCTTCGATGTGATGGTCGAGGCTTTCCTTCAGGACCTTGAACTTGGCGCCCCAGCGTTCATCCGTCGGGTCCAGATTCTTCAGTTCGCCGAGGAGCACATCGGCCACGTGGTGTTCCTGGTAGCCCTCGAGGACGATGTCGCGCGCTTCGCGATGGCGCTTCAGCGCGGGATACAGCACCTTCTCTTCCTTGCGCTCGTGTGCGGCGATTTCGACGGCCAGCGTGCCGAGGATGTCGCGCCGGCGCTTGCTCGCTCTCGCCGTCGTCTCCTCGCCTTCCTTCATCAGCCGCTCGAACCTCCGGTGATCCTTTTCGAGCAGCTTGACGGCGTCGTGCGGACGCGCCGGCAGTACGCGCGCCGAAACGGATTTGACGACATCGCGCGCCGCCCGCCGCGCCGTTTTCGACGCCCGCTCCACCGCTGTCCCCTTTCGTGCCCTGGCTTTCGGTGCTGCCTTGCTGGATCGTCGAGCCGTCGGCATATCGCTCCTCCGCCTGAGTGTGGAGCAAGCGGACTGCCATCGCACAGATGGCGCTGGATTCGCTACTCCGACCGCAAGAGCTCGACCATGCTGATGTGCGAAGGGCTGATCAGAGAACCTTAGATACTCACCGGCAGAAGTTCGCGCATCGGGGCACTCCGCAGCACCGGCCTAATGACGTCTTCGAAGCCGCGGTCGCCGTTTGTCGCGATGATGAACGCGGACCGTCGACGAACAGATGCGGCAGTCATGGCCTTGAATCCAGGGTTATCTCCCGAGTGACTGATGATGTCCCCCATTCCCGGATGCTGCTCGATTACCCAACCGAGCCCCCACGACAGCGCGTCCATGACTTTCACCTGAGGCCTGAGCATCTCGGTCATGGACGCAGTATTCAAGCGAAACGAGTCAGCCGGTTTAGGTTCGATGATTTCGATGAGGAATTTCGCATAGTCCTTCACCGTCGAGTGAAGCTGCCCCGCGGATCCGTATCGAGCCGCCTCAACAGCAGTGGTGATCCGATCGGGGATGAGCCTTCCCTGTACATCGTGTGGTCGGGCCATGGCGTCACGAAACTGGTAACCGCTCGACGTCATACCAAAAGGCACGAGAAGATTCGCCTTCATGTACGCGTCAAAATCCGTTGCGCAGACACGTAGGCCATCGTCAAACGTCTTGCAGTTTTCCTGGTCGACATGGCCCACGAGGCGTGTGAGCACGGACTGCAGATAGCTGTACGCCTCGCCAGAATATGCCCAGCGCGCGCCCGGAGTGAATTGAATCCTCAACGGCTCGCGCTTCGATCGCCAGTTCTGAAATCCCGTCGTGTGCGATAGCACGTGTCGCGGTGTGATTAGATCGACGCGCGGATCGCCGGTTAGATATCGGTCGGAGGTGTACTTCGTTAGCGGCGTGTCCAGGCTCAAAACGCCGTTCTCGCAGGCTTTCAGTACGACGTACGCGAACACCGTCTTGCTGATCGATCCGAACTCGAATACCGTATCGTCCTCGACCGCCGCGTTGGTCGTGCGGTCCGTCACGCCGAATCCTCGAGACCACAGGAGCTTGGCGTCGGCGACGAGCGCCACCGATGCACCGGGTGTCGTGCGACCGCGTTCCAGCAGCGAAGGAATTTCTTCCTCGAGGAATGCAATCAAGGGCTGCCAGCGTCCGCTGGTCGCTGCGGTCCGTTCCGCGTTACGCGTACATGCAGCGAGCGAGACCAGCGGGAACCCTACGGCCATGCGGCTGCTCAGAGACAGAAAGGCCCGCCTGCTGGAAGACGGAGTCAGCACGGTCGTCTATCCCCCTGAGGGACTATTCAACGCAACTCTTCGAGCAGCACTCCTCCGCCGAAGCTCATGTGCTCCGGCACCGTGCCACCCTTCGTGACGTTCACCGCGCAGTATTTGAACTCCGGAATCTTCCCGAACGGGTCGAGTACCGGATTGGTGAGCATGTTCGCCGCCGCCTCGTAGAAGCAGAACGGCACGAATACGGTCCCACGCGGCGTCCCGTCGTCCGCACGGGCGTAGAGGGAAATGGTGCCGCGGCGCGACGCGATCGTGACGACGTCGCCCGGAGCGGCACCCATCTCGTCGAGGTCGAGCGGGTGCAACGACGCGACCGGTTCCGGCTCGAGCGCGTCGAGGTTGCTGGCGCGCCGTGTCATCGAGCCGGTATGCCAGTGTTCGAGCTGCCGGCCGGTGATGAGCACGATCGGGTATTCGGCGTTCGGCTGCTCGTCCGCGGAGATGAGGTCCGCCGGGACGAACCTGCCACGGCCCGACGGCGTGGGAAAGTTTTCGATGAAGACCACCGGATCGCCGGGATCGCCCTCCTCGACACACGGATACGTCACGGACGATTCGCGTTCGAGGCGATCCCAGGTAATGCCGGCGATCGAATCCATGCACGTGCGCATCTCGTTGAACGCCTCGCGCGGATGCGCATAGTTCCACTCGAGACCGATCCGCCGGCCAAGCTCGTTGATGATCCAGAAGTCCTCGCGTGCATCGCCCGGAGGTTCGATGGCTTTGCGTCCGAGCTGGACCATGCGGTCGGTGTTCGTCACGGTGCCGACCTTTTCCGGCCACGCGGTGGCCGGCAGGATGACGTCCGCCAGATACGCCGTCTCCGTCAGGAAGATGTCCTGCACGACCAGGTGGTCGAGCGCGGCGATCGCCGCGCGCGCGTGATCGACATCCGGATCCGACATCGCGGGGTTCTCGCCCATGATGTACATGCCGCGAATCTCGCGCTTCTTGGCGGCATTCATGATCTCGACAACGGTCAGACCTGGATCGGGGTCGAGCTGGGTTTTCCAGAGCGTTTCGAACCGCTGACGCGCCTCGGGCGTGTTCACGCGCTGATAGTCCGGATAGAACATCGGAATCAGCCCCGAGTCCGACGCACCCTGGACGTTGTTCTGTCCGCGCAGCGGATGCAGGCCGGAACCCGGCTTGCCGATCTGCCCGGTCGAGAGCGCCAGCGCGATCAGGCAGCGCGCGTTGTCCGTCCCGTGCACGTGCTGCGAGATGCCCATGCCCCACAGGATGATCGAGGCAGCGGAGGTCGCATACGTGCGCGCGACCTCACGAATGGTCTCCGCGGGGATGCCGCAGATCGGCGCCATCTTCTCGGGCGAGAACTTTTTGACGTTCTCGGCCAGCGCCTCGTAACCGGAGGTGCGATTCGCGACGAAGCTCTTGTCGACGAGACCTTCCTCGACGATCACGTGCAGCATCGCGTTGAGCAACGCCACATCGGTGTCCGGATTGAACTGCAGGTAGTAGTTCGCGTGGCGCGCGAGATC
The DNA here is from genome assembly GCA_025938035.1 of Vicinamibacteria bacterium. The sequence goes on along the minus strand of JAICQE010000030.1, from coordinate 23,147 downwards.
GCTCCGGCGCGGGTCCGCCACGATGAGCGTCCGCCCGGCTTTGGCGGCGTTCTTGATGAACGTTGCCGCAACGGGATGGTTCACCGTCGGGTTGGCGCCGATGACGAAGATGACTTCCGCGTTCGCGACGTCGCGCACCTGGTTCGACACGGCGCCGGAGTTGATGCCCTCCATCAGCGCGGCAACGCTCGACGCGTGGCAGAGACGGGTGCAGTGGTCCACGTTGTTCGAGCCGAACCCGGCGCGCACGAGTTTCTGGAATAGATAAGCCTCCTCGTTCGTCCCCTTGGCCGAGCCGAAGCCGGCAAGCGCGCGCTTCCCGTAGGTGTCGCGGATTGTCCGCAGGCCGCCGGCCGCACGGTCGAGCGCTTCTTCCCAGGTCGCTTCGCGGAAGACGTCGCGCCAGTTGTCGGGATCGACGACGAAGTCCTTGTGCTTGGGTACGCCCTCTTTCCGGATCAACGGCGTGGTCAGCCGCTGCCGGTGATGAACGTAGTCGAAGCCGTAGCGGCCCTTCACGCACAGGCGGCTCGAGTTGGCCGGACCGTCCTTGCCCTGCACGTAGATGATCTGGTTGTCCTTGACGTTGTAGGTCAGCTGGCAGCCGACGCCGCAGTACGGGCAGACGGAGTCGACCTGCGTGTCCGGAACGACCTTGCCGACGTCGCGCGCCGGCATCAGCGCGCCGGTCGGGCACGCCTGCACGCACTCGCCGCACGCCACGCACGTGGAGTTGCCCATCGGGTCGTCGAGGTCGAACACGATCTTCGAGGCACCGGCGCGGAAGGCGTAGCCGATGACGTCGTTGACCTGTTCCTCACGACAGGCGCGCACGCACCGCTTGCACTGAATGCAGGCATCGAGGTGCACCGCCATGGCCGGGTGTGAGAGGTCTTCCACGGGCTGCTGCCGCGACGTGAACCGCGGCTTGCCGATGTCCAGCTTCTTCGCCCAGAAATCGAGCTCGGAATTACGCGTGTACTCGGTCTCGGGCATGTCGGCGAGCAGCAACTCGATCGACATCTTCTGGCTGATCAACGCGCGCTGGTTGTTGGTGGTGACGTCCATTCCCTCCTTCGGATAGCGGCAGCACGACGGAGCGAGCACGCGCTCGCCCTTGATCTCCACCATGCACGTCCGGCAGTTGCCGTCCGCGCGCATGCCCTCCATGTAGCAGAGGCGCGGAATCTCGACACCGAGCCGATCCGCTGTCTGCAGAATCGTCTCGGCCGAGCTGCCGACGACAGGCTGTCCGTTCAGCGTGAAGGAAACCGGCGTGACGACCGGCACCGCAGTGTTCTTTTGCAGCATGGCTACTGTTTCGTCCCTCGGAAGGGATCCCCCACTTCCTGAGGAAAGTACTTCAACACGCTCAATGCCGGATTCGGGGCCGCCTGCCCGAGGCCGCAAATCGATGCGTCCATCATCGCCTGCGACAGCTCCTGAATGAGCGGCTCATCCCAGCGCTTCTCGCCCATGAGCTGCAAGGCCTTTACCGTCCCGACGCGGCACGGTGTGCATTGACCGCACGATTCGTCGGCGAAGAATTTCATGACGTTGCGGGCCGCCGCCGCGGCAGTATCGTGATTCGATAACACGACGATGGCGGCCGAACCGATGAAGCAGCCGTACTGATTCAGCGTATCGAAGTCGAGCGGAATGTCGGCCATCGACGCGGGGAGAATTCCGCCCGATGCGCCGCCCGGCAGGTAGCCGTAGAGCTCGTGGCCGGGCAGCATGCCGCCGCAGTATTCGTCGACCAGCTCGCGCAGCGTGATGCCGGCGGGCGCGAGGTGCACCCCGGGCTTGACGACCCGGCCGCTGACGGAAAACGAGCGCAGTCCCTTGCGCCCGTGGCGGCCGTGACCGGAAAACCAGCCGGGGCCCTTCTCGATGATCTCGCGCACCCAGTGGAGCGTTTCCATGTTGTGCTCGAGCGTGGGACGTCCGAACAGCCCGACTTGCGCCACGTAGGGCGGCCGCAGCCGCGGCTCGCCGCGTTTGCCTTCGATCGACTCGATCATCGACGACTCTTCGCCGCAGATGTACGCGCCGGCGCCGCGGCGAAGGTGAATCTCGGGCAGCGTGCATGGCGGATCCGCCTGCAGTGCCGCAACCTCGCGCTCGAGAATGGCGCGGCAGCCGTGATACTCGTCGCGCAGATAGATGTAGATCGCGTCGATGCCGACGGCCCATGCCGCGATGAGCGCGCCTTCGATGAATCGATGCGGATCGCGCTCGAGGTAATAGCGATCCTTGAACGTGCCCGGCTCCCCTTCGTCGATGTTGATCGCCATGAGCCGCGGCGCCGGCTCCGCGGAGACCAGCTTCCACTTGCGGCCCGCGGGAAATCCCGCGCCGCCGAGCCCGCGGAGCCCCGAGTCTTCCATCAAGGCGATGACGTCCGCCGGCGTGCGCGTGCCTGCGCTGCACGCTGCGGCCAGCGCATAACCACCCGCCGCGCGGTATGCCTTGTAGTCGATGTGCCCCGGTGTGACGACGCTGAAATGCGGGTGCATCGTCGCTTCGTCGTCTCGCGGGTGCGTCACGTGACCCTGCCGCACCACGGACACCACCTGTTCGGCGGTGGCGTTGGGAATCGGGTTCTGCCCGACGACCGCCACGGGCGCGGTCTCGCAGCGTCCAACACACGGAGCGTGAAGCACCCTGATGCCAGCGCCGAGGAGCGACGGCAGCGTCTCCAGCAGCTGGTGCGAGCCCGCAAGCTCACAGGCGATCGAATCGCACACGCGCACGGTGATCGACGGCGGCGCCACGTCGCCCTCCTTGACCACGTCGAAGTGGTGATAGAAGGTCGCGACCTCGTACACCTCGGTCATCGCCAGCTTCATCTCGGCGGCGAGCGCGACGAGATGCGGGGCCGACAGACAGTGGTACCGGTCCTGGATCTTGTGCAGGTGCTCGATCAGCAGGTCGCGGCGGCGGGGGGCGTCGCCAAGCAGCGCACGCACTTCCTCGAGGGCTTTCGGATCGACGACCCGCCCCTTGGGCGTCGCGCGAACCTTCCCCCGCTTGCCACCTCTGCCACTCTTAGCGGCCGGCTTGATCGGCGGCTGGGATGTCGGACTGCTCATAACTCTCAATATTCATTGGGTTTTTTGCAATGCTATCACGTGGCTTTCGGCGGACGCCGGAAGCTAGGACAATAGACCAAGCGATGTACGTCGAGTTCCTGGGAGTCCCCCGCCAGCGTGCTGGCGTGGCCGAGATGGTTGTCGAAGCCCGGACGCTGGGCCAGCTGCTGGAAACGCTCTCCAGCCGGCTGCCTGCCCTCGCCGAGGTTATCGCCGGCGACCGCCTGCACCCCTCGTTCGCCGCCAATCTCAACGGCGACGAATTCATCAGCGATCCGGGAACACCGCTCGGCGCCGATGACTGTGTTTTGATCCTGTCAGCGGATGCTGGCGGGTAAAGGCAATGCAGAATTCTGAATGCAGAATGCAGCTGTTCTGAATTCTGAATTCAGCATTCTGAATTACTGATGGCCCACGGTTACCACGGCTCCTACCTCCGCATAGACGTCACGGCCGGGTCCGCCACTCGCGTACCTCTCGACGACGCGACGCTTCGTCAGTTTCTCGGCGGCAGCGGTCTTGGCGTCCGGCTGCTGCTCGACGAAGGCGCGGCGAACGTCGATCCACTGGCGCCTGAGGCCCCGATCGTGTTCGCGTTCAGCCCGCTTGTTGGCAGTCCCCTGACGACCTCCGCCAAGTTCGCCGTCGTCAGCAAGAGCCCGCTCACCGAGCGGATCAACGACTCGCTGGCAAGCAGCGGCTTTGCGGTGGCCGGAAAGCGCTGCGGCGGCGACGCGTTGATGATCGTCGGCCGCGCCGCAGAGCTCTCGGTGCTCGTCGTCGAACAGGACGGAAGCGAGGAACAGGCGCGGGTGCGTCTTGTCCCGGCAGCCGCGTATCGCGGCGCGACGTGCCAGGACACCGAGTCCCGCCTGCGAGCCGAGCTTGGTCCGGAGTACCGCATCGCCTCGATCGGTCCAGCCGGCGAGCAGCTCGTTCGCTACGCGACCATCTCGCACGACGGCCGGCACGCGGGACGAGGTGGAAGCGGAGCCGTGCTTGGCGCGAAGAACATCAAGGCGATTGCCGTCCGCGGCACGCTCCGCGTCGAGTGGGCCCACCCGCAGGAACTGACGGCCCTCAGTCGCGACCTCTCGAAGCGGTCGTTCGGCCCGGCGACGGCGAAGTACCGCGAGCTCGGGACGGCGACCAACCTCCTGACATTCAACCGCTTCAACGCGCTGCCGACGCGAAACTTTCAGAGCGGCACCTTCGAGGACGCCGTCAATCTCTCGCCGGAGCACCTGACGGCGACGCGATCGAAGACGCGCGAGAGCTGCGTGACGTGCACGATCGGCTGTGAGCACATTTATTCATTAGGTCCGCCTAAAGGCGGACACTACGACGGCGTGCGCGTCGAATACGAGAGCCTGTTCGCGCTCGGTTCGCTCTGCGGCATCAGCGATCCCGACGTCGTCCTGCGCGCATCCCGCCGCTGCGACGAGCTCGGCCTCGACACGATCAGCGCGGGCGGAACAATCGCCTTCGCGATGGAATGCGTCGAGCGCGGATGGCTGGACGAGCCGTGGCTGCGTTTCGGCAGCGGCGAGGCGCTGCTGCGGGCCATCGAGCTGATCGGGTCGCGCACGGGAATCGGGCGCGTGCTCGCCGAAGGCAGCCGCCGCGCCGCCCAGGCAATCGGGCACGACAGCCTCTCGATCGCTCCACAGGTCAAGGGACTGGAGATTCCGGGATACGAACCGCGGGCGCTGCAGACGATGGCGCTTGGATTCGCCGTCGGCCCGCGCGGCGCCGACCACAACCGCAGCGGCGCCTACGAGGTGGACTTCTCGGACAAGGTCGATCGCCGGAACGTGACGCTCGACGCGGTCCGCCACGCCATCGAGACCGAGGACAAGGCCGCGCTGATGGACTCGCTCATCGTCTGCAAGTTCCTGCGCGGCGTGTTCGAGGATTTCTACGCGGAAGCCGCGGTGATGCTCCGTGCCGTCACGGGATGGGATGCAACCGCCGGTGAACTGCGCGAAACGGCCAAACGCATCGTCGCAGCGAAGCGCCGGTTCAATCTTCTCGCCGGATGGACGCCTGCGGAGGACACGCTGCCCGAGCGTTTTCTGAACACTCCGCTGCCGGACGACCCCGCCGCTTCACTGAGCCGCATCCGGCTGAACGAGCTGGTAGCCGAGTATCACCGTCAGCGCGGAGTCTGACCGCACCAACCGGGCACCGGCGACGCTCGTCTAAGGCAGCACGGAGACCTATGCGTCGCATCGCCGCATTGACAGTCGTGGCCAGCGGGCTTCTCGCGACAATAGCCGGACAGGAGCAGTCTCCGGTGCCCGCGTTCGAGGTCGCGTCGGTGAGGCCGAACACGGGCGCCAGCAGCCAGTCCGCCCGGTTCGGCAACGGGTCGATGACGTTCACGAACTATCCGCTACGGATGCTCATCTCCAGTGCGTACGGGCTGCGCCTCGAGCGCGTCGTTGGCGGGCCCTCGTGGATGGACTCCGAGCGGTTCGACGTCATCGCGCGCGCACCGGCCGGCGCCCCGGACGATCAGCTCTCACTTATGCTGCGCACGCTGCTTGCGGATAGGTTCACGCTCGTGGCGCGCAGGGAAATGCGCGATCAGCCTATCTACGCCCTGGTTGTGGCCCGGCCGGACCGGCGTCTCGGTCCGAATCTGAAGCTGTCCAGCAAGTGCCGGAAGGGGGGTGTCTTCGGTGGGCCCGGAGCTACGATTCCGCCGCCCCAAGCCGGCGAGCTCATGCTGTGCGGCATGCGCTCCATGTTCACAGACGCGACCGGTTCGATCATCCAGGGCGGCGCCGTAAGTCTGGCGAACCTGGCGGGAGCGCTCGGCGGCAGCGCCGGACGGATAGTCGTGGATCGCACTGGGCTGACCGGGACGTACGACCTCGACCTACGGTTCGCCCGCATGGGTCTGCAGGCGGCGCCGGGACCAGACAGCAATCTACCGACGCTGTTCGCAGCGATCCAGGAGCAGCTCGGACTGAAGCTGGAGTCGACGACGGGGCCGGTGGAGTTCCTGGTTGTGGACGGCGCCGAACGCCCGACACCCGATTGACGCACCCGTGGTCCGCCTGAAGGCGGACACTACTTACAAGGGACCGTCAGCGGGGAGCCTGAGCCGCGGCGGCTCGCTTCTTCGCCAGCGACGCGCGATTCTCCACCGCGAAATACATCACGCGCTCTTCCTTGGTCCGATTGTCGAGAAGGGTCATCGTATCGACGATCGGTTCTCCGTCCTTCGCTGCAGAGGCTCCTTGTGACCTCGGCGTCAGACCCATCATCCGGAAGACCGCATACTCCTCGCTGATGTCGATCACCCGGTATGCGGTCTCCTGCGTCTTGCCGTCACCCTGCGACATGATCGACCGCACCAGGCCCTCGGCAACGAACCGGTGAAACTGTGATTCCTCCTGGCGTCCGAGCTGGGAATGGGCAATGACAGCCACCATGTGAGCATTCGGCTCGGCGTAATTTCTCTGGAGCACCGCATCAACTATCTTCAGTGCGCCTTCGAAGTCCTTCGTGTTGAGCGGGTTCCAGAGCTGCCGGTAGACGCCCATCATCATCCCGTTGTAGTTGGCGGTTTCGGCAAAAGCCATCCGCAACTCGGTAAAATCCACCGTGCGATCGCCGGACTTCAGCCGATCCACAAGCTGGCTGTAGGCGTCTGGCTCCTGAGCCTGTAACCCGGACGCGGCCAGGGTCACCATCAGCAGGAAGAGTACGGAACGGCTAATCAGCATGGCGCGCACCTTATAGCACGGGACCCCGGACAGATTTGACGCCGACGGCGTCTAAACGGCTGGAGGCAGCATGGCAAGGATTCCCAGCTCGGAGATCACCGCACGCCGGGTGTATCTGAACCGCCGCTCGTTCATGCAAAGCATGATGGTTGCGGGGGGCGCAACCGTGCTTGCCGATTCCGTGTCCGCCCAGCAGCCGGCGGCGCACGGGCGCAAGCTCACCACCATCCGCAGCGCGCTGAGCACGACCGAAAAGCCCAACACCTGGGAGCAGGTCACCACCTACAACAACTTCTATGAGTTCGGCACGGATAAGAGCGACCCGGCCGTCTATGCGCCACGGTACCGTCCGCCGCAGCCCTGGACCGTGGCCATCGAAGGCGAGTGCGCGAGGCGGGGCCGCCTGAACCTCGAAGACATCCTCAAAGGCGAAACGCTCGAGGATCGGATCTATCGGATGCGCTGCGTCGAAGGCTGGTCGATGGTGATTCCCTGGGTCGGCTTCCCGCTCGCCAATCTGATCAAGCGAGTGGAGCCGACGGCGAAGGCTCGATTCGTCGAATTCACCACTGCCCACGACACCGGGCAGATGCGCGGTCAGCGCAGCGACGTGCTCGAGTGGCCGTACGTCGAGGGCCTGCGGCTGGATGAAGCGCTCCATCCGCTGACTATTCTTGCCGTCGGCATCTACGGGGAGGTGCTGCCGAACCAGAACGGTGCACCGCTGCGTCTGGTGGTGCCGTGGAAGTACGGCTTCAAGGGCATCAAGTCCATCGTCCGGATCCGTTTCGTCGAGAGGCAGCCGCAGACGTCATGGATGATCAACTGGCCGGAAGCCTACGGCTTCTACTCCAACGTGAATCCGACGGTCGATCATCCGCGGCATAGCCAGGCGACCGAGGCGCGGCTGCCGTCGCTCTTCCGCTCGATGAAAACGCAGATGTTCAACGGATACGCCGACGAGGTCGCCAGCCTGTATAAGGGGATGGATCTGCGCAAGAATTACTGATGCGCAGAATCCTTCCGGGCATCGTCCTCGCCAGTGCCATTGCGGCGGGTCTGCCTGAGCGCGCGCACACCGTCAGGTTGAGCGCGCAGGCGCAACCAGACCGCGTCGTCTACATCCACGCGGGAGCGCTGCTCGATCGTCCCGCCCAGGCGCCGCGCGGCCCGTCCACCGTCGTCGTCCGGAACAATCGGATCGACGCGATCCGCGACGGGTTCGTCGCGCCCGCGCCGGGTGCACGTCTGATTGACCTGAAGAAGGACTTCGTGCTGCCGGGCATGATCGACGCGCACGTGCACATCTTCAGCGACGACGACAAGATGCGGGCGCGGCTGGAACTGATTAACCGCGACGTGGAAGACGAGCTGCTCATTGGCGTGGACAACGCGCGGCGCACGCTCGAGGCCGGGTTCACGACCGTGCGCGACCTCGGGTCGGACGTCCACAGCGTCACCGCCCTGCGCGACGCCATCCTCGGCGGGCTGGTCTCGGGGCCGACCATCGTCGCCGCCGGCCGCGGCATCTCCGGGCCGGGAGGGCACGGCGATTCCTCCAACAACACGAACCGTGACATTGCGGAGGTGCGGCGCGCCCGCTCAACTCACCTGTGCAGCGGCGCGGACGACTGCCGCCGCGCCGTTCGCGATCAGATCTCGCAGGGTGCCGACGTCATCAAGTTCACCGCCACCGGCGGGGTGAACAGCAACATCGCCGGCGGGCTGGGTCAGCAGCTGTTCGACGACGAGATGAAGGCCATCGTCGACACGGCTCACCTGTTCGGACGAAAGGTCGCCGCGCACGCGCATGGTGAAGACGGCATCGCCGCCGCGCTGAAGGCCGGCGTGGATTCGATCGAGCACGGCACGTTCACCAGCCCGGCGACGAACGCACAGTTCAAACAGACCGGGGCGTGGCTCGTGCCGACGATGGTCGCGCCGCATGCCGCGCTCGCGCAGGCGCGCGCCGGCGCACGCAGCGCGCTGACCCTGGCCAAGGCCGAGGAAGCCGTCGTCGCGCACGGCGAGAATATGGCCAGGGCGATTCGCGACGGCGTCAAGATCGCGTTCGGCACCGACTCCGGCGTGTCGGATCACGGGAAGAACGCGAAGGAGTTCGCTCTCCTCGTCAAGGCGGGCATGAGGCCGGCGGCCGCGATCCGCGCGGCCACGATCGACGCCGCAACGCTGCTCGACCGCGCCAGCCGCATCGGATCGCTGGAGCCCGGGAAGGATGCGGACATCATCGCCGTGAGCGGCAGCCCGCTCGACGACGTGACCGTGCTCGAGCGGATGCGGTTCGTGATGCGGCAGGGCGTCGTGGTCGTGCTCGACGGCGCACGGCAAGCCTTTCCGGCGCAATGAGCGCTAAACGGACAACGAATAACGATCGTGGTGCGGACGTTGTCACGTCCGCCTGGCGCGCCTGACAAGGCGCGCCCCACGGCGGACACTACGTAAGACCTGCCTCCGCGAGCGCTGCCAGATAATCCTCGCGCGTGTTGAGGTTCCGCAGCGTGCGGAGCTCGGGGTCCACATCCCGCATCTCGTCAGGCGTGACGCGGCGCGTACGGACAGCCTCGAACAGATACGCGGGCCGCAGCCGATCCTGCGCGAGCAGCGCGTCGATGTGCGGCAGCGTCGCCCGCCGATAGACGGCCGACAGCGGATGCGTGAAGCCGTCGATCTCCATCACGGCGATGTCGTGCTCACCGAGCAATTCGAGCAGCCGCTGCACGAACGCGGACACCAGCAACGGAACATCGCAACTGGTGACATACGCGGCATCCGCGGCAGCGGGTAACGCCGTCAGGCCCGCGCGCAGTCCTTCCAGCGGGCCGCGCGCGTCCCGTTCGTCGCGCGTGATCAGCACCGCGGGAGGCAGTGCCGGCAGTTCCTGATCCCTGGCGCCGACCACCACGATCGGATCGGCAACCGTTCCCAGAAGCCTGACGACGCGCTGCAGCATCGTCTCGGGACCGAAGGGCAGCGTGGCCTTGGGAACGCCCATGCGGGTGGACTTCCCGCCGCACAGCACGATTCCCGCGAGTTTCACAGGTTCATACCGAGCCGCTGAAGCGCCAGCCGGACATCCGGCTCTTCCAGCAGGCGCTTGAATGCCACGACTGCTTCGCGTCGGACGCGAGCGCGCGGCGCGATGAAATCAAATTGCTCGGGCTGAACCGGAATGAAACCGAGGCCGGCTCCGTGCGCAACGGTGTCGAGTGTCACACCCCAGTCGGCTCGTCCCTGCCGGACAGCCGCGGCAACGGCATTGTGGTTGCGCGGCTGAACGGCGTAGCCCGGCGGCCGGGCGCCGCCGAGCAGGCGATCGATGAGCGCCCGCGTGCCACTCCCCTGATTCCTGTTGACCATCACGCAATCAGGCTCGCTCGTCGCGCCGGCAATTGCGTCTGTGGCCGAGCGCCCCTCGAAACGTCCGTCGCCGCGGCGAAACGCGATGCCCTGCAGCCGGCCGTAGCCACGTATCAGTTCAAGCCAGCCGCCCAGAAAGGGACGGTTGTACTCACCGCTCGCCGGATCGAGAAGATGGACGCCGGCAATGTCGCACTCGCCGCGCCGGGCGGCGTCGAGGCCTGCCATGCTGCCAACCGCCAGGAACTTCGAACGCACACCGCGGCGCTGCAGCTCGCCGAGCAGATAGTCCAGGCCGATGCAATGGCTGCCGATGCACACCAGGTCGGCCAGCCGAAGGTCGCGGCCCAGCAGCTGAACGTCGACGACAGTGCCAGCCTCGACGATCTCCTGATGCCGATCGATCGTGGCGAACCCGTCCGCCCGGCTGAACGTCGTCACGCTGCCGGAGCCTTGTCCCATCGGATACGCGATGAGGTCGGCACCCCTGAAGGGATGCGCGACGGAGACGTCAGGCAGTGTGCTGAGATCGGGTGCCTGCACCAATCCGACCAGCAAGTACTCCGTGCGGCCGATCTCGCTGTTCACCTTCACGGCCAGCCGCGCCGGCACCACCGTCCGCTCTTCGGCATCGCGGCCCGCCAGCAGGCGGATCACCGGCGCCACGAACTCGTGAAACGTGAAGATGGCCGACGTGGGAAAACCGGGCAGCACGACGACGGCGCGCCCACCGGTTGCGGCCAGACAGATCGGTTTCCCCGGCTTGAGTGCGACGCCGTGCGCAACCACGCCCGGATCGCCAAGCTCGGAGGCGACGCGGTAGGACACGTCGCCGGCGCCCTTGCTGGTGCCGCCGGAGAGCAGAACGATGTCGGCGAACTCGAGCGCCCGGCGCAGATGCCCACGCAGCGCGCTCTCCTCGTCGCGAACGATCCCCAGCCGCGCCGGCTCGCCGCCGGCTTCGCGAATGGCATCGGCGAGAACCTGTGCGTTCGAGTCGTACACGCGCGCCGGCTCCATCGGCTGCCCGGGCGGGATGATCTCGTCGCCGGTCGAGAGAACCGCCACGACCGGCTTGCGCCACACGTCCACCTCGGACACGCCAATCGCCGCCAGCACGCCGGTGTCGCGGCTGGTGAGGAGCTGACCCTGGCGCAGCACCGTCTCGCCCGCCGTGATGTCGGTTCCGGCGAACGACACGCCGCTGCCGGCCGTGACGGCGCGGGCAATCCGCAACGTGCCCGATCGCGTCTCCGCGTACTCGACCATCACGACGGCGTCGGCGCCGCGCGGCATCATCCCGCCAGTGGCGATCGCAGCCGCGTCCCCGCCGCGGATCGCCGCCGCCGGTACGATCCCGGTGTGAATGTGTTCGTCCACGAGCCGCACGGAACGCGGCGTTTCCTCGGACGCGCCGAACGTATCTTCGGCGACCACGGCGAAGCCGTCGACGTTGGAGCGATCGAAGGAGGGAACGTCGACCGGCGCGAGGACGTCGGCGGCGAGCACACGGCCCAGCGCCGCATCGAGCGGAATCCGCTCGACGCCACGCGGCATCAGATCCAGCGCAGCCCGGAACCGCCGCTCCGCCTCGTCGCGGTCGAGGACCTGAAGAAACTGTTCCTGCTCAGGCATACAGCCAGACGTCGACCTCGGTCCCTTCGGCGAAGCCCTCGCTGTCGTCGCCGACGATCACGAAGCCATCGGCGCGGGTCGTCGACGAGAGCACCGACGCGCCGCCGACGGCGATCGGATCGACGCGGCCCTCGACCAGCCTGACGCGCGCGTAGTCGAGCCGCCCAATCGGCGAGCTGATCTTGCGGCTCAGCGCCGCACGCACCGTACGGTAGGGCCAGGCTTTCTCGCGTCCGCCCAGGACGCGAACGGCGCGACCGGCAAAAAAGTCGTACGCACAGAGGCTGGAGACGGGGTTGCCGGGAAGGAGGAACACCAGCCGGCGCCCGACCCTCCCAAGACCGGTCGGACTGCTTGGCCGCATCGCGATGCCGTGCACGGCCAGTTCGCCGTGCTCCGCGACCAAGGTCGGCGCGAGGTCCTCGACGCCGACGCTCGATCCGCCAGAGACGATCACGATGTCGGCGTCGGCCGTGAGGCCGTCCAGGATGGCTTGCCGATCGTCGCGGACGAGGCCGGGAAAATCGACCACGCCGCCGTCGCGTTCGACCAGCGCGGCCAGCATCGGCCCGTTCGCATCGGCGATATGAACGCCGTGCGGACGGGATCCGGCCGGCAGCAGTTCGTTGCCGGTGACGACGAGCCGCACGCGCGGCCGCCGCAGCACGCTGACCTGACCGTGGCCAACGGAGCTGAGGACGCCGAGGTCCTGCGGCCGCAGCACCCGGCCACGCTCGAGGATGGTCGTGCCGCGCGCGATGTCTTCTCCGCTGCGGCCAACGTTCTTATCGGGCGAGACGGCCGCCAGCGCGTGCACGCGAGCCGCATTCTCGACTTCGATGAATTCCGCCGGCACCACGGCGTCGGCACCGCGTGGAATCGGCGCGCCGGTCATCACCCGCACCGCCTCGCCGGGCCGAAGCAATCCGCCGAACGACCGTCCTGGCATCGAGTCGCCAATGACGATCAGCGGCCGGCGATTGTACGAGTCGGCGCCGTCCGTGCTTGCGGCGTCCACCGCGTAACCATCCATCGTCGCGCGGTCAAACGACGGGACATCGATGTCGCTGACAACCGAACTGGCGAGCACACGGCCGGCGGCAAGGCCCAGCGGGACGGTCTCGGCGTCGAGCGGCCTGCCCTGAGCCGCGTCGAAGGGCTGCAGCTGCGCGTCGAGCCATTCGAGCGCTGCCGCAACCGTGTGGCGCCGCGCGAACCCCCGCATGCGGACGTCTTTCGAGGTTTCACTGGTGGGGCGGTTCATCGGAGACGTATCCCCGATATGTTATCCGCCGGCGGTATACCCCTGGCGCGCGGTAACCACCGCGCGGCGTCCCTTGACGCGGACCTGAAGCCGATGCCAGCCGGCGCCCGAAACGCCGCGCGGCGTGAAGCTCAGGACGTAGCGGCGCCGGAACTCGTCGAGGATTCCGACGAACGTCTTCTGCAGATCCATCGTCGAGGAGACCTCCATCGACTGTCCGCCGGTCTGCTGGCTGAGGCTGCTGACGAACCCGACCTTTCCCGAGTTTCCCGCGGTGACGCCGTAGACGACCGCGTCGCTGCGCCGTGCCGACTCCAGCACCCGTTCCCGCGGCAGGATTCAGCCTTCAGTTTTCAGCCTTCAGTCTTCAGCCTTCAGTCTTCAGTCTTCAGGTTCGACGACGGCGACCGAGCCCGAGCGGCTTTTCGGACCGGTTCGCACGCGCACGGGCTGGGGCTCATACTGCTGCCGCGCGAGCGGCCGCCCCAGCAACGTGATGACAAACCCGGCCGCCAGCAACGCCGCCAAGCACCTGCAGCGGCGTGTCGTAGATGTTCACGCGGTTCGCTCCCGGAGGCAGCGCCGCCTTCGCGCGGTTCGAGAGCTCCGTGATGATGACCGGACCGGCGATCGCCGCGGCACTCCACGCCGGGAGCAGCGCGCCATGGATCGCCCCGACGTTCTGCGGACCGAAGATATCCGCCAGAAACGCGGGGATCGTGGCGAATCCGCCGCCGTACATGGTGAAGATGACGAAGAGGCTGGCCTGAAACAGCACCCACTGCCGCGCGAGGCAACGCCAGGTATCAACAGGAACAGGATCAGCTGCACCGCGAAGAAGATGACGTGATCATCGGCGACGCCTGCGCGAGGATTCCGATCCGGCCGTGACGTTGATGAAGAGGATTCCTCATAACAGATAAAACTGCACCGTGCCGATGGCTTCGTTGCGTGTGACGCTGCGATCCGCGATCATCGCGTTCGGCTTCACCGGCGGGCTCCAGCCGGCAGGCTTCCATCCCGGCGGCGGCAGCTCCATCAGCCGCGAGCCGATGACCATGACCACGAAGTAGATCGCGCCGAGCATCATGACGGTGCGCGCGACGCCAAACATGTCCATCAAATAGACGTTGAGGTAGCCGGCGACGAACGCACCGCCGCCGAACCCCATGATGGCCATGCCAGTCGCCATCCCGCGGCGATCGGGAAACCATTTCACCAACGTGCTCACCCGAGAGATGTATCCGAGCCCGCAGCCGACGCCGCCGGTCAGACCCATGCCCAAGAACACCAGGAAGGGCTTGCCAAGCGCGAGGCCCAGCCCGCTGTAAACGTCATGTACGGCGGGCTGAACCACCACGGGCTGTCGGGAAAGAGCGCCTGAATTGGCCGATTGAAGGTGCTCCACGCGTAGACGGAGCCGATGCAGATGTGCACCAGCACCGCGCCGATCGGAATGCGCCAGCGGTTAGGAACCATTCGCCGCGGATGCTAACAGACTGCGAGTTGTTTGCAGCATCCGACAGGCATGTTGATTCGGGCGTTCGACGATGGCATCGTCGTCGTCATGTCGGACATCCAGCCAAAGACCGTTACGGATTCCGAGTTCAATAGAGAACTGGTGCGCGCTCTCGATGACCTGAAAGAGGCGGCAAGACAACATGGAGAGGAAATCCAGGCGTCGATCGCGCGGTCCGACGCGATCCATGGCTGCCGTCGCAGCGGAGATGCGGTGCGGGGGTGGGCGACGACCAACTCCATCGTCCGGGAAACACCGAAAAGCTACGGGGATTCCGGGGAAGACAAACGACTCGACCGTGTGGAACAACGGCTCGACCGTGTGGAGCAACGGCTCGACCGTGTGGAGCAACGGCTCGACCGTGTGGAGCAACGGCTCGATCGTGTGGACCACCGGCTCGATCGCATCGAGCAACGGTTCGACCGCGTCGAACGTACGTTGACGGACATCAGCGAACGCATGGCAACCAAAGTCGAACTCGAAGCGACGCAAGAGAACGTCAAGAAGATGGCTGACGGCTATATGGCGATCGGGCGGCGTCTGGACTTCGTCGCCGATCTGCTAAAGCCGCGATTCTCCTGAGAAGGGCCGCGACTATATCGTCTGGTTGGGCGTTGGCAGCTGTGCCGTTGTGGTCCACACACGAGCGCCTTCGCTGCGGAACGGACCTGCGTAGACGACGCCCTCGGACCCGATGAAGTCTCGTGCCCGGTCCGCCAGCCTCTTTGCATCGTCATCGCGGCCGACGATGCCGTAGACAGCGGGACCCCAGGAGCTCTGGCCGACGCCCAGCGCGCGCCATTCGCGCATCCGGTGCACCAGCTCCTCGCTTACGCCCTTGGCAAACGTGCTGCCCTGGACGGCCGCGAACCAGCGGCCGGTAATCTCCTGGATCTGCGAGAGGGCCCGGCCGAAGTTCGAGAGGTCGGCTTCGACGACCGACGGCAACAGCAGCAGCAGGACGAGATGCGCCACGCGCTCCACCTCTTCCTGCCGCGGCATCGGCAGCCGGTAGAAGGCCTCTTCTTCGCGAACACCGCTGAGTCCCTTGCCGCCCGGAACCGCGACGACGCATCGCCATTCGGACGGGAACGGAACACGGGCAATCAACGGCCCGCAATTGTCGAATCCCGTGTGCCGGCCGCCTTCGACCACCAGACCGCCGCCGGAGAAGATCCACGTGCCGATTGCGGATCGGCGCGCTCGGCCAACGGCCTGCGCCAGCGTCGGCGGATCGGGATCGAGTCCGTACAGCTCGGCCAGCGCCCGCGCCACGGAAAGCGCCAGCTGCGTTCCGGAACCGAGACCGGCGTGCCGCGGGAGCGAACGGTGCACGCAGACGCGGGCGCCTTCGCGGATATGGTGGTGGTCGAGAAACCGCTTCGCGAACGCCGAGGTGCGCTGCGCGTCCTCCCCGTGCGCGGTCACGGTCAGCGCCCTGGACGCAGACACGAGCAGCGTCGCCTCCGGAGCGGCCGCGCCGATGCCGCCGAACCACCGGCCCAGTTCGCCGCGGAGATCGAGCACGCCGAAGTGCAGCCGGGCGGGCGCCTCAACGAAGACTTCGAGTCCGGTGGTGGTCACGAGTTCACCACGGCGGAGGGTGCGCTGCGAATGTACTCAACCAGCAGCGCCATCGCCTCGAATTCATGCGGACCGGCCGTCTTGTCGACGATGACCTGCAGCCGCTCGACCTCGCTGAGAAGATACTCGCGCGCCACGAGGTGGACACGCGTCGCGTAGATTGCCGTCTCGAGCACGGCGTGGCGGGCGCGATTGAAGCCGATGAACTCCCGCCTGACCTGGCGATGCACGGTCCGGGTGTCGATTCGCGATCGCGGAGGGGTGCTGTCGATTCCGGTCACCTCGAGCTCGCGCCAGGAACAGGCGTCGGCCAGCGCGACGCCGCGAACGACCTGCGCGGGGACGGTCTCGTAGGCCGGATTGCTGATCGCCGCCCTTGCGAACACCCGCACATCATCGATGAGATTGACGACGGCGGTGCGGGTGGCGAGGACATTTCGATACGTTGCCGTCTCCAGGAACGGCTTCAGAACAATCGTCTCCGGTTCGACGTCAGGATTCCATTCGACGCCCATCGGGGCGCAGTTCACCTCGCCATCCGCCGAAATGGTGGTGACGATCGTTTCGATGATCACTCGCCGCACTCCGCTTTGACGAGCGCGGCATATGCGGCCATCAGCTTCTGAGTGACCGCGCCTGGCGTGCCTGTTCCAATCGGGTGCCCGCCGACCCGCACGAGCGGCGCAATGCCGCGCAGCGAACTGGTCAGGAATGCCTCGTTCGCGGCGTTCAGTTCGTCGAGGCCGAACGGCCGTTCGTTCACGGACAGCGCAAGTTCCGCCGCCAGCTCGATCACCGCGCGGCGCGTGATGCCGGGAAGCGCCGCACACGACGTGGGCGGCGTTGCCAGCCTGCCGCCAATCACCGCGAAGAGGTTGCTGGCCGACGCTTCCGAGCAATGCCCGGCGGTGTCGAGGAACAGCACCTCGTCGGCGCCGGCCCGTCGCGCCTCGATCAGCGCCAGGATCGCATCGGTGTAGGCCAGCGTCTTCAGTCCAGCCGTGATCGCATGCTCGTTCCGCCGGCCCGACGCCACGTGAGCGGTCAGCCCGGTTTCGTAGATTGCCGCGCCGAACACCGGAGGAGGCGCGACCGTCACGACGACCGTCGGTACGGGGTCAGGCGGCGGGCCGACGCCGCCGGGCGCGACTCCCCGGCTCACCGTGAGGCGAATGCTGGCCTCCGGCACGTGCGCCGCGTGAATCGCCGCGTCCACCCACTCCCGCAGCTCGGCCGGCGGAGGGATGTCCAGGGTCCGGAGCGCGCCGTCGATGCGCGTCAAATGGCGGTCGAGATGAAAGACCTTTCCGTTCCGCGCCTTCATCGTCTCGAAGACACCGTCGGCGAGCGTAAACCCGCGATCGCGCGCCGAGATATGCGCGCCGTCCGACGGAAACCGCTTTCCATCGACCCAGACGATGGTGTGCGTGTCGGTCACCGCACATGCTCCACCGGAGGAGGGACGAACGTCCGCGGTTCGTCCTCGACGGGAGGTGGCGTACCGGGCGCCCCGTCGGCCCGTGCGGCGACATCCGTCAGCCGCGCCCGATCGCCGCGGAGAAACCGATCGAGCATCGCATAGCCGTATTCGGTCGCCGCGGATTCCGGATGGAACTGGACGCCGATCACCGGATGCTCGCGATGCTCCACCGCCATCACTTCCTGATCGTCGCGGGCAGTGGCCAGCACCCGCAGTTCCGTCGGCACGTCGGGTCTGGCGATGACCAGCGAGTGATATCGGGCAACGCGAATCGGCGACGGCAGGCCGGTGAAGATGCTCGTCCCATCGTGCACCAGGGCCGAGGTCTTGCCGTGGACCGGACGGCCGGCCCTGACGATCGAGCCGCCGTACGCGGCGCCGATGCACTGATGGCCCAGGCAGACGCCAAGAATCGGAGTGCTCCGGCCGAGACGGCGGACGACGTCGGTCGAAATCCCGGCCTCGGTCGGCGTGCACGGCCCCGGCGAGATGATGATGTGCGACGGCGCGAGCCGCTCCACGTCCTCGACGGTCATCTCGTCGTTACGATGAACCACGGCTTCCCAACCCAGCTCGCACACGTAGCGGGCGAGGTTGTGCACGAACGAGTCGTAGTTATCGATGAGCAGAATCATCTGAATCCGTAGGGCGCCCCAAAACGTCGATCATGCCACGGGCCTTGTGGAGCGTCTCGCGGTACTCCTGCTCGGGGTCCGAATCGGCCACGATGCCGCCGCCGGCGCTGAAATACACGCGACCGCGCCCGGCCGGTGCGATCACCGTCCGGATGGCGATGCTGGTATCGAGCGCGCCAGTCACGCTGCAGTACCCAATGGACCCGCAGTAGACGCTGCGCTGCGACGGCTCGAGCTCGGCGATGATTTCCATGGCCCGGACCTTCGGCGCGCCGGTAATCGATCCGCCGGGAAAGGCGGCGCGGAGCAGGTCGAGCGCATCGCGCCCGGGCGCCAGCTCGCCGACCACCGTCGAGACGAGGTGGTGGACCGTCGCGTAGTGTTCGAGGGTAAAGAGCTCCGGCACGCGCACGGTGCCCGCGCGGCACACGCGCGACAGATCGTTGCGCATCAGGTCGACGATCATCAGGTTCTCGGCGCGGTCCTTGGCGCTTTCCGACAGCGCCTGACCGAGTAAGCCGTCGTGCTCGGGGCCGAAGCCGCGCGGCATCGTGCCCTTGATCGGCCGCGTCTCGACATGGCCGCCTTCGTCCACGCGCAGGAAACGCTCGGGCGACGCGCTGACCACGGATACGTCCGGCGTGTCGAAGAACGCGGCAAACGGCGCGGCGTTGCGAACCCGCATCCGGCGGTACAGCTGCCACGGCGACTCGGTCAGCGGCGCCTCGAACCGCTGCGACAGGTTGGTCTGGAAGATGTCCCCGGCGAGGATGTACTCGCGGACGCGAGCGACCGCATCGAGATACCCCTCATGCGTGAAGGACGATCGGACGTCGAGGCGTCGATCCCACCAGCCGCCTTCGACGGGATGCGAGGGAGCATCTGCGATCGTGGGGCGAGCCTTGTCAGGCTCGCCAGACGCGGACGTAACAACGTCCGCGCCACGATCCCCATTTAGTCTCGCCACAATCGTCTTCGCGCGCTCGTCTGCCCTTCGCGCTCGCGTTGCCTCGTCGACCTCAGGGATGCCGGTCGAAATCAGCCACGCGCGCGCGGCGCGGTGATCCCAGCCGATCACCCAGTCATAAATTCCGAAGACCGCGTCCGGCAGTCCGAGATCATCGTGGCGATTCTCCGGAATGCGCTCGAGCACCCGCCCCCAGTCATAGGCGAGATAGCCGGCGGCGCCCCCCTGAAAAGGCGGCAGCCCTTCGAGCGCGGTTCGCCGGTATGGACCGAGCAGCGCACCGACCTGGGCGAGCGCGTCGCCAGCAACGACGCGCACGCCGTTTCGCACGCCGTTTCTGAGACTGCGAACCTCGGTCCGCGCGCCCTTGCTCCGTACGATCGCAACCGGGTCCGCGGTCAGGAAGGAGAAGCGGCCGAGGCGTGTCGCCGGCGTCGCGCTGTCGAGGAAGAGCCGGTACGGCAGCCCGGCGAACAGCTCGCAGCAGCGTGCAGGATCTGGAGCTTCGGTGAGCTCGATCACCGTGGACATGAGCGAATCAGGATGTGTACGGTCCCGCGAACACGAGATCGGCGACGGGCCGGCGCTGACTGGGGAATTCCCGCGACAGATGCTGCGGCGGCAGCTCCTCCTTCGGCCCGCGCCGGCCGACGGCGGCCATTGCCTCCACCGTGAAGTCATCCGGCACGTGCAGCGCGTCTTTCGCGCGGGCGTAATCGAACCCGGCCATCCCGTGCACGACCAGCCCCTTGATCCACCCCTGCAGGGCAAGGCTCATCCAGGCGGCGCCGGTGTCGTAGGAATGCGTGACGAGCGCGCGGCCCGACTTCTCGTTCGTCGTGCGCGAGATGAACACGAGGAGCGCGGCGGCGCGATGGCACCAGGTCCTGTTGCCTTCGTTCAGCAACTCGAAGAACAGCGGCCAGTGCTCCGTGTCGCGGCGCGCATAGAGGAACCGCCACGGCTGCGAATTGCCGGATGAGGGAGCCCAATGCGCCGCCTCGAACAGCGTCATCAGCTCGGCGTCGCTGAGCGCTTCGCCGGACATCGCGCGCGGCGACCATCGATCCAGGAAGACCGTGTCGATCGGATATTCGGACTTGCGGACGTCGCTGCCTCGTTGCATCTCACTCATGACGGGTTCGCGTTCGTAGGGCGCCCTTCCGGCGTGCCGGTTTCTGGGTCAGCGTCACGTGCTCGGACTTCGCATCGTCTGGCGGCGTCAGATAGCCCCACGACAGCGATCCTTCCTGACGGTACGTCTTTCCGAGCGTGACCGCCAGACTCGCCCGCGCCAGTTCCTTGCCCAGATAGAAGGCGTGCGACGGCTCGTCCACGCCGAGCTGATTGAAGATGTCCTGGATATTGGTGCCGCGCACGAACCGCTCGTTGTTGAACACCGTAATCGCATCCGCGTCGGCAAAGATGCGAAAGTTGGGGTCGGTGATGCGCGCCTGCAGGGCATGCAGCTCGTCCTCGCTGTAGGTGAGGAGCGACGGGTCCTTGATCGTCACCAGCCGATCGTCCACGCCCTTCGGGATCGTCTTGCGTGTGACGGCGTAGTGCATCAGCTGACGCGCGATCCCTATTTCGCGCACGGCTCCTCTGGCCCACGGAATGACCTCCGTCGTCAGGACGGACCGGATGCCAAGCTCCTGACAGACGGCGATGAGCATCGCGTTCACGCCGGTCGAATCCGCCGCCGTCAGTTCCGTGAGGTTCCCAATCCCCATCAACATGTCAGCATCCGGGTAGCGGCGGCGGGTCTCGGCGTAGCGCTCGATCGACGCCGTGAAGCCGAACCCGACCGGCTCGAGGATCGGATCGAGCAGATACGGCACACCCCACGCCTCCAGCTTTTCGACGCTGCGATCCATCGTGTCGAGCGACGCGCCGAGATCGGGAACGACAACGACGCGCGCCGACGACCCGGCCAGATCGCGGGCGACATCGATATTGGCGCCGTTGACGCTGAGGACGAGCTCGGCGCCGGCCTCGACCGCGGCGCGGATTTCGTGCGCGTCGAACGTGTCGATGCTCACACGCATCCCGGCTGACGCGAGGTCGCGGACGATGGCGCCGAGGTTTGGGAATTGCAGCCCGGGCGTGCAGCCGATGTCGATCACGTCGGCGCCCGACGTACGGAAGTACTCCGCTGCCGCGCGGATGGCCGCCGGTGTCAGCCGCGGGGCGTTGTTGATTTCGGCGAGGATCTCGATGTCCCAGGCGCCGTAGTCGCGGGCGGCCTCGGCGCGGCCGAAATAGTGCGGGATCTCACGCAGGTCCTTGGGCCCTTTCTCGACGCGCACCCCGGTGCTGGCAGCGAGGGCAGCGGCGTCGCCTTCGCACAGGCCGGGAATCATGACCAGGTCGGTGCCGGACGGAACCTCCAGAAAGCGCGCGATCCACTCGGTCGTCATCAGCGCGGCAACGGTAATGCGCAGCACCGCCACGTCGACGCTGAACGGCAGCTCGGCCTCCGAGAGCACACGCCGCAGCGCCGGTTCCGCCAGCTTTCCAGTGACGAACAGTACGCGTGTGACCCCGTTCGATGTCACGATCGCTGAGGGTCGATCAACGCGGATCGCCGCTCCGCACGAACTTGTTCGGCGTCCCCTCGAGCGAGCCGCCGGACGGACGCCAGAGGACGACATCCTCGATCTTGCGGGCCAGCTCGAAGTCCTTGTCGGTGATGCCGCCGGCGCTGTGCGTCGACAGCTTTACCGTCAGCCGTCCCCAGGTCACGGACAGGTCCGGGTGGTGGTAAGCCGCTTCCGCGAGGTAGCCGATGGCGTTCACCAGCATCAGCGTCGTCGGCCAGCCGTCTGTCTTGTAGACGCGCCGGATCCAGCCGTCTTCGAAATACCAGCCGGGAAGATCTTTCAGCCGGTCCGCAATCTCAGTGTCGCTATACGTGCGTTCTTTTGTCGGCATATCGAAACTCCCAACGCGCCCAACTCCCGCCGCCCAACGATGCCCCGATTCACCTGACCTTCTACATCACCACTCCACCGCCGACGTTGATCGTCTCGCCTGTGAGAAACGATGCCGCCGCCGATGCCAGAAACACCACTGCGCCGGCGACATCAGCCGGCGTGCCCCACCGCTTCAACGGCGTGGACTCGGCAACGGCGCGGTACACGCCGCGATCGACGCCCGAGCCGAACGCCGTTTCGATCCAGCCCGGCGCCACGATATTCACGCGCACGCGCGGCGCGACGCTGCGTGCCAGCGACTTGCTGAACGACGTGATGGCGCCCTTGGCCGCGGAATAGAGCTGTGGGTTCGCCCCTTCCATCCCGGTGGCGACGTGATCCCAGCTGATATTGATGATGACCCCGCCATCGGCCTGCGCCGCCATGAGTTCCGCGGCTTTCCACGACGCGATCATCGTGCCTCGCAGATCGACGCGCAGCAGCAGATCGAGCTTGTCGAGGCGCGACAGTCGGTCGCCGCCGCTGGTCACGATATCCGCGCCGGCGTTGTTCACCCAGGCGTCGATGCGGCCAAACGTCCCGCTGACCTCGTCCGCCAACGCGTGAATCGACTGTGCGTCCGCGAGATCCATGCGGGCGACGACGGCACGGCGGCCGCTCGCCTCGACGTCCGCCGCGGTCTGGCGTACGCCCGCTTCGTTCGATCGGTACGTGAGGGCGACGTCGGCGCCAGCGCGTGCTGCGGCGAGGGCGATGCCGCGCCCGATGCCGCTCGAGGCTCCCGTGATGACCATCGTTCGCCCGGCCAGCGGCGCCGAATCCACCATTGCAGGCGATCATAGTAGGCTTCCCACCTCATGCGGTTGCTGGTGAGCGTGCGAAACGCCTCCGAGGCGGCGGCGGCGCTGGCCGGCGGC
>JAICQE010000079.1 GCA_025938035.1 Vicinamibacteria bacterium | reverse complement strand
TTCGGCCAGTGAGCCACCAGCCGCCGAAGCAACTGCAGCCACGCATCGAACGCGATCTTCCCCAGCGCCACCACCACCTGTACGTTCGGCAGTGCGCCGATTTCAGACTCGAGGTGATCGAGGCAGCGGGTGATTTCCTCGGGCAGCGGCTTGTTGTCGGGCGGGGCGCATCTGACTGCCGCGGCGATGTACGCATCCGTGAGCTGCAGTCCGTCATCCGGGCGAGAGGATGTCGGGATGTTGGCGAAGCCCGTTCGATGGAGCGCGGCCATGAGGAAGTCGCCCGAGCCGCCGGTACCGTCGCCCGTGAATACGCGGCCCGTGCGGTTCGCTCCGTGCGCGGCCGGAGCGAGCCCGAGGAGCAGGAGGCGTGCTGCCTGATCGCCGAAGCCGGGGACGGGTCGGCCCCAGTACGTATCGTCGCGGTAGGCGCGCTTCTTTTCGCTGGCGATTCGCGTGCAGTACGCGCGCAGCCGCGGGCAGCGGTCGCATGACACGATTGCATGATGAGCATCAGCCAGTTGCTGAGCATGGTCCGCCTGAACGCGGACACTACGACGATCGAAAGGATTCGCCGAGAAAATGGGTTCCATCCTGAGAGAACGGGAGACTAGAATAAGGGGTTGTTATCTGACGATTCATTGTTGATGAGGCCTGTCTCGCCGACGCCGCGAAGCGGCGAAGGCGGACGCGTGCTGCCGTAGAGGACTCATGCGCAATACAGCCCCCAAGGACGCAGCGGAGATCGAAGCCCTCGAAACGCGAGAGTGGCTGGAGTCTCTCGATTACGTGCTTCAATCCGGCGGCCCCGGGCGAGTCAGCCGCCTCCTTCGCGAACTCAGCGATCACGCCCGACGCCACGGCGTCAAGCAGCCCTTCACGGCGAACACCCCGTACATCAATACCATTCCCGACAGCGAGCAGCCGCCGTTTCCCGGCAGCCGGGAAATCGAGCGCCGCATCAAGAGCCTGGTCCGCTGGAACGCGCTGGCGATGGTCGTCAAGGCGAACAAGCTCGAGGAAGGCATCGGCGGCCATATCTCGACGTTCGCCTCCGCCGCCACGTTGTACGAGGTCGGGTTCAACCACTTCTTCCGCGGCAAGGGCGATCGCAACGACGGCGACATCATTTATTTCCAGGGCCACGCCGCTCCCGGCATCTATGCCCGCGCCTTCATCGAGGGCCGGATGCCGGCGGACAAGCTGGCCAACTTCCGGCGCGAGCTCGCAGCCGGCGGCGGCCTGTCATCGTACCCGCACCCGTGGCTGATGCCGGACTTCTGGGAATTCCCGACCGTCTCGATGGGTCTCGGGCCAATCTGCTCCATCTATCAGGCGCGGTTCATGCGCTATCTGGAAGACCGCGGCCTGAAGAACCGGTCGAACGCCAAAGTGTGGGCGTTCATCGGCGACGGCGAGACCGACGAGCCGGAGACGCTCGGCGCGATCACGCTGGCGTCGCGCGAGAAGCTCGATAACCTGATCTTCGTCATCAACTGCAATCTGCAGCGCCTCGACGGTCCGGTTCGTGGCAACGGCCAGATCATTCAGGAGCTGGAGGCGATCTTCCGCGGCGCGGGCTGGAACGTCATCAAGGTGATCTGGGGCAGCGAGTGGGACGCGCTGCTCGAAAAGGATCACGACGGGCTGCTCGTCAAGCGGATGGGCGAGGTCGTCGACGGCGAGTATCAGAAATACGCCGTGGAAACCGGCGATTACGTCCGCAAGCATTTCTGGGGCGCACATCCCAAGCTGCTCGAAATGGTGGCGCACCTCTCGGACGAGCAGTTGAAGAAGCTCACGCTTGGCGGCCACGACCCGATTAAGGTCTACACGGCGTACAAGGCCGCCGTCGAGCACACCGGACAGCCGACCGTCATCCTGGCCCGCACCATCAAGGGCTATGGCATCGGCGAGGCTGGCGAAGGCAAGAACATCACCCACCAGCAGAAGAAGCTGAACGAGGACGAGCTCAAGGCGTTCCGCACGCGATTCGGCATCCCGATCGCCGACGAGGAAGTCGTCAAGGCGCCGTTCTACAGGCCGTCGGACAACAGTCCCGAAATTCAGTACCTCCTCGAGCGCCGCAAGCAGCTGGGCGGCTTCGTCCCGGAGCGGCGTGTGCAGGTCGAGCCGCTCAAGGGCGACTCGCTGCCGGAGCTGTTCGCCGAGTTCCAGAAGGGCAGCGAAGGGCGCAAAGCGTCGACGACGATGGCGTTTGTGCGGATGCTCGCCAAGATGCTCAAGGACAAGGAAATCGGCGAGCTCGTCGTGCCGATCGTTCCCGACGAGGCGCGCACCTTCGGCATGGAGGCGCTGTTCCGTCAGGTCGGCATCTACTCACACGTCGGGCAGCTGTACGAGCCGGTCGACATGGACGTGCTCCTGTATTACAAGGAGGCCAAGGAGGGGCAGATCCTCGAGGAAGGCATTACCGAAGCCGGATCGATCTCCTCGTTCATCGCCGCCGGCAGCGCCTACGCCACACACGGCATCAACACCATTCCGTTCTTCATCTACTACTCGATGTTCGGGATGCAGCGGGTCGGCGACCTGGTCTGGGCGGCGGCGGATACGCGCACGCGCGGCTTCCTCCTCGGCGGCACGGCCGGCCGCACCACGCTTGCGGGCGAAGGGCTGCAGCATCAGGATGGCCATTCGCACCAGTTCTCGCTGGCTGTGCCGAACCTGATGTCGTACGACCCCGCCTTCGCGTATGAAATCGCCGTGATCATCGAGGACGGCATCCGCCGGATGTACAAGGACGGCGAAAGCATCTTCTATTACCTGACGCTGATGAACGAGAACTACGAGATGCCGGCGATGCCCGAGGGCTCGCGCGAGGGCATCCTCAAGGGACTGTATCGTCTGCGCGCGTCGGCAAAGAAGAAAGGCAGGCTGCGTGCCCAGTTGCTCGGCAGCGGCGCCATCCTCAACGAAGTGGTGGCGGCCCAGCAGATTCTCGAAGAGAAGTACGACGTGGCCGCCGACGTATGGAGCGTGACCAGCTATCAGGAGCTCTACCGCGATGGCCACGCCTGCGAACGGTGGAACCGCCTGCACCCGGGGAGCAAGCCGCGCGTGCCATATGTCACGCAGTGTCTGGGCACCGCCGAGGGCGTCCTCGTGGCGGCGTCGGACTACGTCAAGGCGCTTCCCGACGGCATCGATCGCTGGCTCCCCCGCCGGCTGACGGCGCTCGGCACCGACGGGTTCGGCCGCAGCGAAGGACGATCGGCGCTGCGTGACTTCTTTGAGGTCGATGCGCGGTATGTCGTGGTCGCGACGCTGGGCGATCTGGCGCGCGACGGCGCAATTGACGTCAAGGTGGTGCAGCAGGCCATCAAAGACTTTGGGATTAATCCGGAAAAACCCAATCCAGCAATCTCATAGGCCGAAGGCCTATGGCCGAAGGCCTACGGGCTGGTCCAGGAACAAGTTGCTTGGGCCTCGACCAGCCCTTGGCCCTTCGGCCTTAGGCCTTGGGCCTGAGGGAAGAGCGAAGTGACCGAATTCAAAGTCCCCGAGCTGGGCGAAAACGTCGCCGGCGGCGACGTGATGCGTGTGATGGTGAACCCGGGCGACACGATCGCCCGCGATCAGCCCGTCCTCGAGCTCGAAACCGACAAGGCGACGATCGAAGTCCCGTCCACCGTTGCCGGCACGGTCAAGGAAGTTCGCGTCAAGAAAGGCGACAAGGTCTCCGTTGGCGCCGTCGTCTTCACCGTCGACGAGGGCGCGTCCGGCGGCAATGGGGCTTCCTCCAGTCAGCAGGCGGGCAAGGCCGAGGAGAAGCCCGCCGCGCAGCCTCAGAAATCCGAGGCGCCTCCCGCCGCCGAATCGAAGCCTGCGGCCGAGACCCGTCCGGACCATAAGGTCATCTCGATGCCGCCGCGGGGCGCTCCGGAAGCGCCGGCGGTAGCGCCGCCGCCACCACCACCGCCGGCCGCGCGAGCCGACGGAAACGGCGAGCGCGGGCCCGTGGCGCCGGCGTCACCCGCTGTTCGCCGCCTGGCCCGCGAGATCGGGGTCAACGTCGACGAGGTGCAAGGCACGGGCCCGGGCGGCCGGATCTCCCAGGAGGACGTGAAGGAGCACGCCCGCCGCATCCTGAGCAGTGTGCCCTCGACGGCCGGAGCCGGCGGTGCGGTTGCGGGCGTGCGCGCCGCGCGCCCCCTGCCCGATTTCCAGAAGTGGGGAGAGGTCGACCGTCAGCCGCTGAGCAACATCCGGCGCGTCACGGCCGACCATCTGAGCTACGCCTGGAACGCCATTCCGCACGTGACGCAGTTCGACAAGGCGGACGTTACCGCGCTCGAGGAGCTGCGGAAGAAATTCAAGGATCAGATCGCGAAAGCGGGCGGCAACCTGACCGTCACCGCGATGCTCGTGCGCATTCTCGCCACGGCGGTGAGGAAGTTCCCGCAGTTCAATGCCTCGATCGACACCGAGCGCGGCGAGCTGATCTTCAAGAAGTACGTCAACGTCGGCGTCGCCGTCGACACCGATCGCGGACTGCTGGTGCCGGTGATTCGCAACGCCGATCGCAAGAACATTTCCGAGATCTCCATTGAAATCAACCAGCTGGCGGCGCGGGCACGCGACAAGAAGCTGACGCTCGAGGAAATGAGCGGCGGCGGCATCAGCATCTCGAATCTCGGCGGGATTGGCGGGACCTACTTCACGCCGATCGTGAACTGGCCGGAGGTTGCGATCCTCGGTGTCTCACGGACGATCACCGAGCCGGTCTGGAAAGACCCCTCGACGGGTGCGGGGCAGGCAGGTTTCCAGCCGCGCCAGATGCTGCCGCTCTCGCTCTCGTACGACCACCGCGTGATCGACGGCGCGGACGCGATGCGGTTCCTGCGCTGGGTCGCCGAGGCAATCGAGCAGCCCTTCCTTCTTTCTCTCATCGGCTGATGGCAGACACCACTCAATTAGTAGTGCTCGGTGCGGGGCCGGGCGGTTATGCGGCTGCGTTCTATGCGGCTGACCTGGGCATGCAGGTCGCCCTCGTCGACGAGGAAAAGAACCCTGGCGGCGTCTGCCTCTACCGCGGCTGCATTCCCTCGAAGGCGCTGCTCCATGTCGCCAAGGTGATCGACGAGGCGAAGCACGCGGGCAACTGGGGCGTGACCTTCAGCGAGCCGAAGGTCGACGTCGACAAGCTGCGCGGCTTCAAACAGGGCGTCGTCGACAAGCTCACCGCCGGCGTCGGCGGCATCGCGAAGATGCGCAAGGTGAAGTTCGTCCAGGGCCGGGCGACGCTGACCGGACCGCGGTCGATGTCCGTTGCGGGAGCGGGCGGCACGACCGAGCTGCAGTTCGAACACCTGATCCTCGCCACCGGTTCGCACCCCACGAAGATACCGACCTTGTCGCTGGACAGCCCGCGGATGATGGACTCGACGTCCGGGCTCGAGCTGCCGGACGTGCCGAAGTCACTGCTGGTCATCGGCGGCGGTTACATCGGCCTGGAACTGGGAACCGTCTACGCCACGCTTGGCAGCAAGGTGTCGGTCGTTGAGATGACGCCGGGCCTGCTGCCGGGCGCCGATCGCGATCTCGTACAGGTGCTCGAGAAGCGGCTGAAGGGCCTCTTCGCCGCGATCATGCTGAACACGAAGGTCGTCAAGGTCGCGGAGGAGGGCAGCGGCATCCGTGTCACGTTCGAAGGCGAGGTCGCGGAAAAGGAGCAGGTTTTCGACCGCGTGCTCGTGGCCGTCGGCCGCCGGCCGAACTCGAAGATCCCCGGCCTCGAGACCACGAAAGTGAAGGTCGCGGCAAACGGGTTTATCGAGACCGACGAACAGCGGCGGACTGCCGAGCCGACTATCTTCGCCATCGGCGACGTCGCCGGCGAACCGATGCTGGCGCACAAGGCGTCGCACGAAGCGCGCGTCGCGGTGGAGGTCATCGCCGGCCACAAGGCGGTCTTCGAACCGCAGGCCATCCCCGCTGTCGTCTTCACGGATCCGGAAATCGCCTGGTGCGGGATGACCGAAGCACAGGCGCAGGCGTCCGGGATCGAGTTCGAGGTCGCGAAGTTCCCGTGGGGAGCCTTGAGCCGTGCCATCACGGTGGATCGCCCCGACGGCGTGACCAAGCTGATTCTGGAAAAGCAGACCGGACGCGTTCTCGGTGTGGGTATCGCCGGCTCGGGTGCGGGCGAACTGATCGCCGAAGGCGTGCTGGCGATCGAGATGGGGGCGACGGCGGAGGATCTGAAGCTGGTGATTCATCCTCACCCCACGCTCTCCGAGTCGCTGATGGAGAGCGCCGAAGTATTTTTCGGACAGAGCACGCATGTGTTCAAGCCCAGACGCAAGTAGCTTCCGCCTTCAGGCGGAAGGAGCCAGGAGTCAGCCGTGAAAGCTCTTTCAACGCTTCTCGTCGCGACGGTCTGCGGAACTGGAACGCTCGTCGCCCAATTCGCGCCGCCCGGACCCGTGCCGGCATCGGCACCGGGCGTTTCGGCCGAGGCGCAGAAACACATCGAGGCCGCCCGCGCGGCGGCGGGCACGATGTGGGAGGGCGTGTTTCGGCCGGTGTGCAACGGCGCCATAAGCCTGGCAACGCCGGCGGCGCCGCGCGCGGGCGGTGGAGCAAACCGCGGCAACGCCGGCCGCGCCGGCGGGCGCCCGGGCGGTCCGCCGGCAGCACCGGCGAGGGAAACCTGGTACGCGGAACCACAGAAGGTCTTCGACAACCTCTACTTCGTCGGGCAGACGGAGTATTCCGCCTGGGCGATTACGACCTCGCAGGGCATCATCCTGCTCGACGCGATCTACGACTATTCGGTCGAGGCCGAGGTCGATGAAGGCCTGCGTAAGCTTGGCCTGAATCCAGCCGACATCAAGTACGTCATCGTCAGCCACGGCCACCTCGATCACGCCGGCGGCGCCAAGCACCTGCAGGAGAAATTCGGGGCGCGGCTGATCATGTCGGCGGCCGATTACGACCTGCTCGATCAGCAGAATCCATCGTGGAAGCCGAAGCGCGACATGGTCGCGACCGACGGCATGAAGCTGACGCTCGGCGACTTCACGATGACCCTGTATCTCACGCCCGGGCATACGGAAGGGACGATCTCGACGGTCTTCCCGGTGCGCGACGGCAGCGCGAAGCACGTCGTCGCGACGTGGGGCGGCACGCTGTTCAACTTCGGGCGCAACCGCCCACGGCTCGAGTCGTATGCGCAGCAGGCGGAGCGGTTCAAGGAGATCGTGACCAAGGCCGGCGCCGACGTGATGCTGTCGAATCACACGGTCTACGACGGCAGCAAGACGAAGCTGCCGGCGATGAAGGTGCGCAAGGCCGGAGAGAAACATCCGTATGTCATCGGTACCGACGGGGTGCGCCGGTATCTGACGGTGGTCGGGGAGTGCGCGCGGGCGGCGGTGGAGATTGTGCCCGTGCAGTGATGCACGTGCAATGCAGAATTCAGAATGCAGAATGCATTCTGCATTTTGCATTCTGAATTTCAGCGGAGGCTGTTCGAAATGGAGGCGGTACCCGTAAAGGTTCTGCCACGCGGCTGGGGCGACACCGAGCGCCGCGACGCGTGGTGGGTCGAGGCGATCCTCGTCGTTATCGTGTTCTCGTCGTTCCTGGGCTACGGCACGTGGGCGGCGATGCAGAACGAACACTTCGAATTCGGTCCGTATCTCTCGCCGTTTTATTCGCCGCTCCTGTGGGGTGAGTCGCACCATGCGTGGTTCGGTGCGCGGCCCGGCTGGTTCCCGGTCGCGTTGTTCTACCCGGCGTTATTGATTCTTCCGTTTCCAGGGCTCTTTCGATTCACCTGTTACTACTATCGCGGCGCCTACTACAAGGCGTTCTGGCAGGATCCGGTGTCGTGCGCCGTCGGCGAACCGCGCGGCACGAGCTACTGGGGCGAGCGATGGTTCCCGCTGGTGCTGCAGAACGTGCATCGCTATTTCGCCTACGCGGCCGTCGTCTTCATCGTCATCCTGTCCTACGACGTGTGGCTGGGGATGTGGTGGACGGATGAGGCGACCGGCGCGCAGGAGTTCGGCATCGGCGTCGGCACGCTCGTCATGCTCGTCAACGTGCTGCTCATCGCCAGCTACACGTTCGGATGCCACTCGCTGCGGCACCTGGTCGGCGGCCGCCGCGATGAAATCTCGCGCCAGCCGCTCAGCGCAGCGTGCTACCGCTGCGCCAGCTCGCTGAATGGCCGGCACATGCTCTTCGCCTGGCTCAGCCTGTTCTCGGTCGGCCTGACGGACGTCTACATTCGCCTCTGCTCGATGGGCGTGCTGACGGACTACAGGATTCTCTGATGCTGACGCACGCCACGTATACCTACGACGTCCTCATCATCGGGGCCGGCGGCGCCGGCCTGCGGGCGGCGATCGAAGCGTCCAACGCCGGCGCGTCCGTCGGGCTGATCTGCAAGTCGCTGCTCGGCAAGGCGCACACGGTCATGGCCGAAGGCGGCATGGCCGCGGCGATGGGGCACAACGACGATCGCGACAACTGGCGGGTGCACTTCGCCGACACGATGCGCGGTGGCCAGTACGTGAACAACTGGCGCATGGCCGAACTGCACGCCAAGGAGGCGCCGGACCGCGTGCGCGAGCTCGAAGGGTGGGGCGCGGTGTTCGATCGCACGCCTGACGGGCGAATCAACCAGCGGAACTTCGGCGGGCATCGTTATCCGCGGCTCGCGCATGTGGGCGACCGCACCGGCCTCGAGTTGATCCGCACGCTCCAGGATCACGCCGTCTACCTCGGCATGACCGTGCACATGGAGCACACCGTCATCGATCTGCTCCTCGACGGCGGGCGCGCGGCCGGCGTGCTTGCCTACGATCGCGAACGGGGCCGCTTCCATGTCTTCGCGGCCAAGGCCGTCGTGCTGGCCACCGGCGGCGTCGGCCGTGCCTTCAAGATCACCAGCAACAGCTGGGAAGGAACTGGCGACGGCCACGCGCTGGCGTATCGGGCTGGCGCCGAGCTGATCGACATGGAGTTCATCCAGTTCCACCCGACCGGGATGGTGTGGCCGCCGAGCGTGCGCGGCATCCTGGTCACGGAAGGCGTTCGCGGCGAGGGCGGCGTACTGAAGAACAGCGAAGGCCGCCGCTTCATGTTCGACGACATTCCGGACAACTACAAACCGCAGACAGCCTCGGATCCCGAAGAAGGGTGGCGGTACACGCAGGGCGACAAGGGTGCCCGCCGCCCGCCCGAGCTGCTCACCCGCGATCACGTGGCCCGCTGCATCAACCGCGAGGTCAAGGCCGGCCGCGGATCTCCGCACGGCGGTGTGTTTCTCGACATCGCCTGGATCAAGGAGAAGCTGAAGGACTCGGAGGCGCACATCAAGCGCAAGCTGCCGAGCATGTATCACCAGTTCAAGGAGCTGGCCGATCTCGACATCACGAAAGAGCCGATGGAGGTCGGGCCGACCACCCACTACATCATGGGCGGCATCCGCGTCGATGCCGATACGCAGATGTCGACCATCCCCGGCCTGTTTGCCGCCGGCGAGTGCGCCTCCGGCATCAACGGCGCGAATCGGCTGGGCGGCAATTCGCTGTCGGATCTGATCGTCTTCGGGAAGCGCGCCGGCGAGTACGCCGCGCAGTTTGCCCGCGAACATGGTGCGGCCCGCATCGACGAGTCGGCGGTCGAGCGGGCGACGAGCGATGCGCTCCGCCCGTTCGACGCCGGCGATCAGGGCGAGAACCCCTATCGGCTCCAGGCGGATCTGCAGGACACCATGCAGAACCTCGTCGGCATCGTCCGCCAGGAGGCGGAGATGCAGGAGGCGCTGTCGCGGATCCAGCACTTCAGCGCCCGCGCGTCGCGCCTCGGCGTCTCCGGCCACCGCGAGTATCACGCGGGCTGGCATACGGCGATCGACGTGCGCAATCTGCTGGCGGTGGCGGAAGCGATCACCCGGTCGGCGATCGAGCGCAAAGAAAGCCGCGGCGGCCACTTCCGCGAGGACTATCCGCAGAAGGCCGACGCGTTCGCGACCTTCAACATCATGGTCAAGCGTGCCGGCGACGGTGCGATGCAGGTGTCGCGTGTGCCCATCCCGGCGATGCCGGATTACTTGAAGGACGTCATCGAGGAGCAGAAGTCGTGAACAGCGCAACCTTCAAGATCTGGCGAACCCATCCGGAGGGCGACGGCACGTACCAGACATTTCAGACCGAGGTCTCGGATGGCATGGTGGTGCTCGATGCGGTGCATCGCATCCAGGCCGAACAGGCACCCGACCTGGCGGTTCGATGGAACTGCAAGGCGGGGAAGTGCGGCTCGTGCTCGGCGGAGATCAACGGCAAGCCGCGGCTGATGTGCATGACCCGTCTGAGCCAGCTGAACCTGCACGAACCGGTGACCGTCGAGCCGATGCGGGCGTTTCCGCCGGTCAAGGATCTGGTGACGGACGTCTCGTGGAACTTCCGCGTCAAGAAGCAGATCCGGAAATTCAAACCGCGCCAGCCCGATGCGGCGGACGGTATGTGGCGGATGCAGCAGCGCGACATCGATCGCGTGCAGGAGTTCCGCAAGTGCATCGAGTGTTTCCTGTGCCAGGACGTGTGCCACGTGCTGCGCGATCACAACAAGCACGAGGAGTTCATCGGCCCGCGGTTCTTCGTCTATGCGGCGAACCTGGAGATGAATCCCATCGACGCCGACGATCGCGTGCCTGATCTCAAGGATCAGCACGGCATTGGCTACTGCAATATCACGAAGTGCTGCACGCGTGTCTGCCCGGAGCACATTCACATCACCGACAACGCCATCATCCCGCTGAAGGAACGGGTGGTCGATCGCTATTACGACCCGCTCACCCGGCTGCTTCGCGTGTTCCGGTAGAGGCCGACCTTTCCGCCTCCGCCGGAGCCGCTACGCGCGAAGGCGGGCACCGCGACTACTTAACAAAGGTTTTGCGTCGTTTTGACATCGCGGCGCGCCTCCGTGTCGTCCATCTCCTTAGAGGCTAGAAACGGCTCATGCCGTTGGGAGGGTGACATGAGATCACTGATGAAGGGCGCGCTCGTCGGCGCCGCGATGTTGTTCGCGTCGGCAGCGGCAGCGAACGCCGGGACACTCGAAGTCAACGTGCCGTTCGCGTTCATGGTCGGGTCGCAGCAGATGCCCGCGGGCGTCTACCGGATTGAGCGCGATCTCTTGATGCCGTCGTCTGTAGTGTTGATTCGCGGGCAGCACGGGAATGCCGCCCGGCTCTTCGTTCAGACCACGCCGTTGAATGGGGCGAACCCTGCGGGCGGCGCACCGGCGCTCGTGTTCGTGCCCGATGAGGGTGGCAGGCGGCTCACGCAGGTCTGGGAGAGTTCGTCGGGCGGAGAGGAGTTGACGGTAGCAGATAGGAGATAGGAGGATCGCTCCTCCTTCCTCCTTCTGCGTCAGTTCTCCGTCGGCGTCTGCACCCTGTCGATCACGAGCACTTCGACCGGCGCCTTCGTCGATTCGAGGCGGAGACCGAGCTGCTCGCGTAGGGCGGTTATCAGAGATGGTGCGTTCGGAGCGTTCGACGTATCGACAACCGGGTTGTCGGCTGAGTACGTCAGGTCGATGTCGAATGAGCCGTCGAGACCCGTGCGGTCCAGGACCGGGCGGTCGAAGGACCCCACCAGGCGTTCGGCAAACTGCGTCATCGTCGTTTCCCTGAGCGACCAGTGCGCGCCAGACGTGCTGTTGAAGAAAAGCGCAGCACACCGCGAGGCGTAGCCGTTGAGGCTGAGGACCCGCCCGACGGTTGGGCCGCCAGGCGGCGGGGGCGGCGCCGGTACTCCGGTCGGACCCTTGGGCATAGCACATTCGCGGCCTGACGGACGCAGCTGAGCGCCCGGTTTCCTGTCGAGTGTCATCACGTACACGGGCATTTCCCGTGTTTCGCGGTGCGTGATCAGCGCGAATCGCTCGGTCAGCAGCGTCCGCAGCATCGCGCGGGCCTCTGCAAGGGTGACATCCGGATTGGTCCGTCCCTCGATCTGGTAGCGGGCGAAGCCGAGCATGCGGCCGCTATCGACGACTTGAATATCGAGGAGACCGTACGCCGTGGTGATCAGACCCTGGAGCGTTGCGCCTGGAGCGCTGAGCCGGCCTCCCGGAAAAATGCTTATCGCATCGTCCACCCGCCCGCGTGCGTCCGGCTGGTACCGCTTGACCGAAACCACGTCGAAGGCCGGCGGACGCTGCGCGATGAGCGGGAGCGACGCGATGACGAAGAGCAGGCAGATCGGGACAACAGGAAGTCGCACGTCAGTTCTCCTTGGGCTGGCGCACGTCGTCGACGACGAGAACGTCCACGGGCGCCCGGCCCGCTTCAAGCCGCAGGCCTAACTGATCGCGCAGGGCGGTGAACACGGATGGCCCGATGCGCTGTGGCGCTCCAGGCCCGAACCCCTCGGGGCCGCCGACTGCCCCGCCGAGGACATTTCCGGCGAATGGGACCTCGAAGCTCTCCGGCGTATACGTGAGATCGAGGTCGAATTCTCCCGTCAATCCCGTCCCATCCACGACGGCGCGGCGGACGAGACGTTCGAGAGCAAGAACGAAGGCTCGCATGCTCATCGATCGCATCGACCAGGTGCCGGGAAAGAACATCGACGGGCAGCTCGCGCCGTCTTCCCGCGGACCCAGCCGCGAGCCTGCCATCGACGGCGGCGGGGGTGGCGGTGGTGGCGGCGCTGCGGGCCCGTTCGGAATCGTCAGCGGTGCGCACTCGGGCCCTGACGGCTTGATGTGCGTGCCAAGACGGGCGGCGTTGACCCGCTCGAGCGTGTACACCGGAAGCTGGCGCGTTTCACCGTGCGTCTTCAGGCCGAAGCGCTCGATGAGCAGCGCGCGCAACATTGCCGCCGCCTGTTCGGGCGTGGCGCCGCCGCCCGCCCGTGCCTCGAGATCGAACCGCGCTTCGGCCAGCGGCGACGCGAGAAGCAGCTGGTTGTCCCGCAGCCCGTACGCGGCCTGAACGAACTCACGCAACGGCAGGTTGATCGCGAATACACGTCCGCCGGGCTGCAGCGTCGGCAGTATCTGCAGCGGCGCGCCCGATCGATTCGCCCTGACCGACGCGACCTCGAACGTCGGGGTGGATGGCGCCTGAGCACCGGCGAATGAGGCAAGCACGACGAGGAATCCCGTCACTCCACTACCAATTCGCTTCATGTGTGCAGCCCCAGTCGCTGTGTTGTTGTAGGAGCTTCGTCGAAATCCACTGGTGGCCCGCTCGTGCGCCGCAACGAGGCCACACGAAGCCCGCCGGTGATCAGGACGAGGAGGCCGACCAGGCGCAGCCAGGCCAACGGGTCCTGCAGCGCGGCACGCTCCATCCCCGCGAATATCGATGCGCCGGTTAAGAAAGCGACGACATACGGGATGCCAAAGGCCTTGAGGTTTTCGCTGGGCACATACGTGCACGTGAAGGGCACCTTCTCGTACGAGAACAGCAGCACCTCGAGGACGACGGCGGCGCCGGCAAGCCCGAGGGCGGCGTGAGCGAGCGCCAGCGGAAGTCCGAGCAGGTACGCGAAGAGCGGCAGCACGACGAGCAGGGCGGGAATCACGATTCCGGCAAGCGCGGCGCGTCTCACGCCGGCGAGGAACGGGCGCCCGCGATCGCGCCACGCGAGCTGGAAGGCCCAGTTTGCCCGCAATTCGGCAGGCACACGGATGCCATGCCTGAACGCCACCAGCAGCGCGCCGTAGAACATCGGCTGAATGGCAAACACTCCGGTCGGAACGTCGCGCGCACCCGATACACCCTCCAGGTCGAGGCCTGAGAGCGTGACGACTGCTGCGGCGACGCCGGCCGCTCCCGCGCAGGCGAGCGTCAGGCGATGGAGGTTGCTGCGCCAGACGGCAGCGAGCGTGAAAAAGAAGCCGGCGCGGATCGTCTGACCGCGGGCGATCAGCATCTGCACCAGCCGCCGTCCCGCGTGCCAGCGCGCCCGGCGTCGCGACTGCACCAGCCCGGCGGAGGGGAATCGCCGGGCATTCCATGAATACGCGGCCGCGGCGACCAGAATCACGAGCCAGGACGCCGTCGCGGCCCGGCGGGCCAATGCATCGAACTGCGGCTTTCTGCGGTCGTACGCCTGTCCGGCGGACGGTTCAGCGGCGAGCGCCCGCGGACTCAGCGCCGGCGATCTCGGCGCGTGCCGCACGATGTCGCCGGCCATCACTTCGTACGCCCCCAGGAACCACATCGGGGGTGACCACACGTGTGCGTCGCTGAGCACGCGCTGCGCGATGCGATCGGACGAGGGCGGGATCAGGAGGAGCGCGCTCCCCAGCGCCACGATCAGTGAACCCTGGACGAGCGGAGACACAGCGGCCAGCGTTCGAGGCCGCAGCACCGCGGCCAGCGTCTCGCGGAGGGCGATGATCGTCACGTAGGCGATTGCCCCGGCGGCAATGGTCACGATCGCGTGGATGGCCATCAGTGCCAGCATCGCGGTGACGGACAGCCGCGTGTGATACACGAGCAGCCACGGAAACACGAGCGCCGGCATCAGGTTCACGATCAGCGCCGCCGCGCCGCCGAGGATGGCCACGGCCGCCAGCTTCGCGCGCCTGATGGTCATCGGACGCACCGGGAGCGGTTCCAGGATTGCCGCATCGCGGACGTCGACCACGAGCGAATCCCACTGCGCGACGGCGAGCAGCGCGCTCACGACCATCGACAGCGAGATGTAGAAGTACCTGTCGTTCAGCGCCGACAGGGCGAGCTGGGACGGCGTACGCGGCAGCCCGATATAGGCGAACGACATGAACAGCGATATCAGCAGCGTGACCGAGAACAGGGCGGCGCCGACGACGGCCAGCAGCTGCGACCGGTCCGCCTCCGGCGAGATGAGATCGTTTTCGAGAAAGCGGCGGAGGAAGTGGCGCGTGAGCGTCGCGTGGATGCTCGTCGCCCGCATGGCCGTCTAGCTGCCGAGCGCGGCGACCGCCGCGAGATCGCTGGCGATCCGCGCCGGATCTTCCTTGATCACCAGCTGTGAGAAGACGCCTTCGAGCGAGCTCCGTGACATCAGCGCCTGCAGGTGTTCGACGGAGTCGTCCGCGACGACGCCGCCCTTGTAGAGCACGATGACTCTCGAGCAGACGCGCTCGACCACTTCGAGGATGTGCGAGCTGTAGAGCACCGCCTTGCCGCGCTCCGCCAGCAGGCGGATCAGGTGCCGGAGGACGAGCGTGGTCGTGACGTCGAGGCCGGACTCCGGCTCGTCGAACAGGATGACCGCCGGATCGTGGAGGAGCGCGGCGGAAATGACGATCTTCTGCCGCATGCCCTTGGAGTACGACGCAATGGCCTGATCCGCCGCGCCGGTCAGGCCGAACAGCTCCAGGAACCCGTCGATCTTCATCGTCAGCAGCCGATCCGGGATTTCACGGAGGCGGCCGATCAGCTCCAGATACTCACGCCCGGAGAGGAACGGATACAGATACGGCTCCTCGGGAACGTACCCCAGCTGGTGGCGGAACGCGATCAGATCGTCGCGAACGTTGCGGCCGTCATACTCGACCCGCCCGGACGAGGGATCGACGAGGCCGGCGACCATGCGCAGCGTGGTCGTCTTGCCGGATCCGTTCGGTCCCAGGTAGCCGACGATCTCGCCCGACCGGAGTGTGAAGTCGACGTTCCGGACGGCGATGACGCCGGAGAAGTGTTTGGTGAGGCCGCGGGCGCGCAGCTCAGGCATCGGCCGTCTGCCCTGAGCAACGTCGAAGGGCGTCCGGCTGCAGCGTCCGGCGTCGCGTTCGTTCGGGCCAGCAGCAGACGAGAACGGGCGGGATCGACAGCAGCGCGATCGCCGCGGGCAGGACCAGACGGCCGAAATTCGCCGCGACATACAGCGCCGCCTGCGGCTGGCACAGGTAGATCAAGAACGTGTAGTAGCACGCCGGAATGAGGATTAACGCGGCGATCTTGAGGAGGCTCGCGTCGGCGGTCAGCTCGTCGTACAGCGCGCCGCCGAAGGCGGCGAGGACGGAGGCGCGCGCCCGCGCGGCGGAGACCAGGTTGCCCGAGTTGGCGTCGTGCTGCAGGTCGGCAATCGCCGGGGCGACGATCAATTCATGCGATCGCTCGGTCAGAAAGCGCGATGACAGCGACTCGATTCGTCCGATGAAGAAGCTCATTGCGCCTCCACCGGTTTGAGAGCCAGCGCGTCGCGCAGGATCCGGTAGGCGTCGCGTACCTTCAGCCCGTAGGCCGTGGCCCGATACAGCCGGCGCGGCAGCCCGATGGCACCCGGCTGGCGGTCTTCCTGCCGGGACTCAACGAAGCCTTTGGCCTCCATGCGGGCCAGGGTCACATAGACCGAGCCGCGTTTGACTTTGCCGCCGGACGCATCGACCAGTTCGAGTCCAAATCGCTCACGATGTTCCAGTAAATCGAGCAGGAGCGACTCCGTGCTCGAGATTGACGGGAGGCGAATTTCGCTCATGGGTTGCTGATCTTACATTTTGTAAGATTCATGTCAAGCACGGGAGGCAACGGAGGGGACGGAGGAAACGGTTTCACAGAAGGAACGGAGCAACGGTGACGAACGGAGTTTGTTGAACCACGAAGGACACGAAGATCACGAAGGCCACCAAGAGTTACAGCCGTTCGATTGGCCGCCGAAGGCGGCCTGCAGCGATGGACCCTCCGTTTTCCTTCGTTCCTTCGTTGCTCCTGTGAAACCGTTCCCTTCGCCGCCCTCCGTGGCCTCACACCGTGGCGATGAACTCGCGCATCCGCTTGCGCACCGACTCGTCCGGCATCGGGCCGAGCGCGGCCTGCGCGTTCTCCGCCATGTGCTTGGGGTTGCTCGTTTCCGTCAGCACGACGGTCACGCGCGGGTTGGAGAGGATGTACTTGAGCGAAAACTGCGCCCAGGTGGAGCAGCCGATCTCGGCCGCCCATTGCGGGAGCGGACGACCCTCGAGGCGCTTGAAGTAGGCGCCGTTCATGAAGGGCCGGTTGATGATCACCGCGACGCCGCGGTCGGCGGCCAGCGGAATGATTCGATCCTCCGCTTCGCGTTCGGTGATCGAGTAGTTGACCTGCGTCGTGTCGGGGCGTTCGCGTGTGAGGAACCGCTCGAGGTCCGCATGCCGCCGCGGCTCCGAGACGGTGACGCCGATGTAGCGCGCCATTCCGGAGTCTTTCCACTCGCGTAGCGTCGGCCAGTGCGTCTCCAGGTCGGTCAGGCTGAAGATCTGCGCGAGGTCGAGCACCTTCCGTCCGTAGTTCTTGTGCGCCTCGCGGAGCTGCGCGACGCCCGCGTCCTTGCCGGCGCGATCGATCTTGCTCGTCACGAACAACCGGCCATTGAATTCCGCCTCGTTGATGACCGCGCCAAAGCGCGCATCGTTGGCCGGGTTCCGAGGCCACGTGTCGATGACCTTGCCGCCGTGTCCCACGAGCGTCCGCAGCACCTGCCGCAGCGGATCGTCGCCGTTCTTCGCAATCTCCTCGACGACCTTGCTCGACCCGAGGCCGATGACCGGCAGCATCTCACCGGATCCCGGTATACGCCGGGCCGGCATCGTCTGTTGTGCGAGTGCCGGCGCGGCGGCAGTGAGGGGAAGCATCGACAGCAGCGCTAGAAAATCACGGCGGGAAGGCGTCATGTCGAGCTCCTGACAGGCTGACCTGAAGGTCGGCCTCTACGAGTTTCCGGAACGTGTGCACGGTCAGCTGATCTGGCTGGCGCGGAAGGCGTCGGCCTGCTCGTGCGCATGATACGACGAGCGCACCAGCGGACCCGACTCGACGTGCACGAACCCCTTGTCCAGCGCGATGCGCTTGAGCGCGGCGAATTCGTCCGGGTGATAGTAGCGCGTCATCCGCGCGTGCGTGGGCGAGGGCCGCAGGTACTGGCCGATCGTCAGGATCGACACCCCCACCCGCAGCAGGTCGTCGAAGACGGTGACGATCTCGTCGTGCTCCTCGCCAAGCCCGACCATGATTCCGGTCTTCGTGGCGATGTCCGGCCGATGCCGCCGCGAGCGATCGAGCAGCTCGAGCGACCGCGGGTAGCGGCCGCCGGAGCGCGCCATTCGATACAACCGCGGAACCGTCTCGATGTTGTGGTTGAGGACGTCAGGGCCCGCGTCGAGCACCGTACGCAGCGACGATTCGATGCCCTGAAAGTCGGGGATGAGGACTTCGATCCGGCAATCCGGCACGCGTGCTCGCGTCCTGCCGATCGTCTCGGCGAAAATCGCGGCGCCGCCGTCGGCGAGATCATCACGGTCGACCGACGTGATGACGGCGTACTGGAGCCGCATGCGGGTCACCGCTTCGGCCACGCGCGCCGGTTCCGCGGTGTCGAGTTCGTTCGGCCGTCCGTGAGCGACGGCGCAATACGCACAGGCGCGCGTGCAGACATCTCCGAGAATCATGAACGTCGCCGTACCGTGATGCCAGCACTCGCCGATGTTGGGGCAG
>JAICQE010000167.1 GCA_025938035.1 Vicinamibacteria bacterium | reverse complement strand
GTCGATGACATACGACACACGGTCGCCGTCCCCCGTGAAGTTGGCGTCGGCTCGGGCATCCCCCTGTACCGCGATATCCGAGCTGGCCGTCGCCTTGTCGAATCCCCGCGGAAGCAGCCGGTTGTCCTTCACAAATGCGGTCGCCTGCAGCAGCCCTGTGGTGACCAGCTGTTTCATGTCGACCATGATCGATTCGTAGATCTGCACCTGGTCGGCGCGCGTAATCGTGTCGTAGTGCGGCTCGAATCGAAAAGCGTCGGCGTCGTTGTCGTTGCCGCTGATTCGCCCGTCGCGTTCGACCTCCCCCGATTGGAACAGCAGCCGTCCGCTGGCATCGCGGACGGCTACATGCAGCCACGCCCGCCGCGATGGATAGCCGGTCGGCAGTTTGTGGCCGGTTACGTTCCGAACCTCGACGTCCACCTCCAATTGGTTTCCCGCGCGCAGGGCCTTCGCTATCGTCACTGCGGCGGTGTCGTTCTCCAGCTGGCGCAGTGTCGCGCGAGCCGCGGCATCGAGCTCGGCCGGCAGCGCGTCGACGCCGAGCTCGTCGCGGTAGCGGTTCAGCAGCCGAAGCATGAAGAAGTTGCCGCCGAGAAACGTATGGCGGCTGAGCCCCTCTCGCGACTCGCCCAGAACGGACGCGATCCGCATCGGCTCCTCAACGACGGGCATATGGCACGACTGGCAGGTGCGGTCGGGCGCAAACGCGCTGTGCCGCCACTCTAGGTAGGGCACTTGCTCGGGAAGGCGCCCCACGACTTCACCGCCGGGTCCGAGCGCGCTCGTGAAGAGCGTGTGGCAGGTCGCACAGACTTCCGCACCCTGCAGATGGGTTGCCTGCACCGGCGTCGCGTCAGTGGACGACTGCATGATCGAGGCGCGGCCGCGATCGATCTCGAACGGCCCGAGCATCCGGCGCTGGCCCGCGGCCGGCGAGGAGACGTCGAGGACGAAACCGCCGGTGAAGCTCTCGGGCGTGCCCAGCCGTTCGGCAGAAATCTGGTGACAGAGCGTGCACGACACCCCGTCCGCCGCGAGCCGCTGCTCCTCGCCGTCGCCGCTGCCGGCAAGGTGCCTGAAGACTTCCGCGTGCCGGCCTTCGGCGCGTGCGACGGTGCTCGACATCGGCATATGACAGATCGCGCACTCGTTCTCGATCTCGGCGGCTGCCGCTGGATGGTCGATCGTTTCGCGGCGGACCGACGCCTGCCAGTACGGATCGCGCGACGAGTTGGCCATCATCGATGCGCGCCAGGCGACACCGATGGACACATCCTCGCCGGTTGCGGTCGAGAGTCCGTTGTGGCACGCCATGCATTCGTGCGACGTCTGAAACATCGGTCCTGCATGGAACGGCTGCGGCGTCCCCGCCGGCACCCGTGATGGCGGCGCTTGCGTGGCCGACAGCGCCACGGCGGACGCCCACAGGATGACGACGAGGCGGAGCGTCATCGCCATCCGTCCAGCAGGCCGCCGTCGAACCAGTCCCACAGGAAGTAGGTGAGGACTCGAGTCGACCGCTCGCCGCGGTCGTTCACCGGCACTCGCACGCCGGCGTTGACCA
Source organism: Vicinamibacteria bacterium (assembly GCA_025938035.1). Next base: position 8,004 of record JAICQE010000167.1, on the reverse strand, counting down.
GGATGTGCTGTCGCTTGCTGAGCGAGACCTGGATCTGCGGCACGAGGTCCCAGTGCACAGGTGCGCCGGCTTCGAGGTCTCGCGCACCAAGCACTTCGATCATGGGCGACCACGCACGGCCGAACCGGTTCTGGACGTAGGTCCTGCCGAGCGCCGCCCGCCAGAACCCTTCCGTCCCGCCCGAGGCCGGGATTTCGAGGCCTGCCTGTGTCTGCAGGAATGCCTCTCCAGGAAGGATCTGACCGAACGTCAGGAACGGCTCGAAGACGACCGTCCCGCTCCCGGTGCCGTCCGTCTCGCTCCCGGTGGGAAGCACCACCTCCGCCGACCCGCTGACAATCCGTCCGCCCTGCAGGCTGTGGGCCAGCACGTGCTTGAGGGCGACCGCGACGTCTCCAAGACCGCTGCGCCATCCGGCGCCCGTGTCGTGAGCCGCAAACGGCACCAGGATCTCGAATTGAGCGCGTGCGCCCAGCCGCTGCTCGTACAGCAGTTCATTGACGACGGCCCGCTGCCCGGTCGCCGCGAACGTCGTCGTCAGCACCGTCTCGTTCTCCGGGTACGCCTTTTCGGTGACAAGGGCCCGGGGAAGGTTCAGCTCGCCGCGCGGCCAGCGCGAATCCGGGCAGAAGCTACGGATGTGATCGAGGGTCCGCTGGAGTTCCGCCGTGGTTAGCGCCTCGCCGAACGCCGGCATCCGCCGGTCGAACGACCGCGCCGGGCCGCCGTCGTGCGCCACCGCCATCCAGTCGGCGTCGGCCTCCACGGTGGCAAAGCTGCAGTCAGTGAAGTCAGGGAGCGCGGTGTCGAAGCCGACAACCGCTCGCGGCATCCCGCGGCCGTCGGCGCCATGACAGGCGGCACAGGCCGCGGCGTACAACGCCGCGTTACTCGGCTCCTGTCCCGCCGCGGTGGTCACGGTCAGGACGATGGTCAGAATCGACGAGACGGCAGATCGCAACAGGCGCATGCGGACGCCAACGTACCGTTCTCGCGTGGCTTGCGCAATCGCTTCCGCGTCGTGAGACTGAGACTCAGCGTCCATCTCACCTTCATCGCTCGAGAGAAAACGGCGGATAGACGTCCACCAGGAGAAGCATGTACGCCTCCACTCGCAGCGCCCACCGCATCACTCCGATCCCGTAGCCCGCGAGTGACGCGGGATACGACCCGGTGAAGAGGATCGCGAACCAAGCGACCACCGTGGTGACCAACCATCCGATCAATAGCAGGCAGAGAACGAGGAGATGCGGCAGCGCCAGCAGCGGCCGCAGGGCGATGGAGGCCTGGTCGCGCGGTCCCGTGACATCGGGGATCTCGATCGACGCCGCGTACGGTCCGCCGCCGAAGGGCGGATACTCGTCACGGAACAGCGTCATGTACGCGAGGCTGCGGGTGCGCCAGCGCAGGTAATAGAGGCAGAACTCGCGCGCGCCGTCCGGGTGGCGGCCGGTGATCAACAGGCTGAACCAGCTGACGATGGCAAGGACGTAAGCGGCCGCGCCGATCAGACCGACGCCGGCGGTGCGCGTCCACAGATAGACGGGGCCGGCGAGGATCGCATGCGGAATGGCCAGAATCGGCCGAAACGCCGTCGTCAGTCTGTTCCGGCCCTGCAGGCTGGGCGAGACCTCGATCGCGACCGGGTACGCCATTGCACGCTCCACACGCCAGAACGCCGCTGACCCACGCGCCAACGTAGTACGGCCAGACCAGAACCCCGAGGACTCCCTGCGAGAACGTCAGCCTCCTACCGCACGCGCCGATCTCCTTGCGCTGGCAACCGCTGCAAGGTGGCTGCCCGTCCTGTTGACCGGAAAGGCTTGAAAGACTGCGCGTCCTGGTCGGCTGGCGGCGTCCGGGCGCGCAATTTCTCGCGGCGGCGGGGATTCTTCTCAGTACTCCACGCGACGGGTCCGCGGTGGCGATCCGGCGTGCTCCACGCGCACCCTCGCATCGAGAACGCACGCGCCGGCTTCCAACACCTTCACCGGATTGATGTCGAGCTCATGGATCTCCGGACACGCCGCCAGCAGCGCCGACACGCGGAGCAGGACGTCCTGCAGCGCGCGTTCGTCGGCCGGTGGAGCCCCGCGATAGCCTCGCAGCAGACGGACGCCCTTGAGCTCAGCGATCATTTCGGACGCATCCTGCGCGGTGATCGGATGCAGCCTGAACGCAGTATCGCCGAGCAAATCGACCAGGACTCCGCCCGTGCCGCAGGCCACCAGCGGGCCGAACGTCCCGTCGTACACGGCGCCGACCAGCATCTCGACGCCACCTGGAACCATTCGCTGAACGAGCAGGCCGGCCAGCTCGTCGTGAAAGCGCCGCTCGAAGTCCTCCACCACGTCGCGCACTGACCGCTCGTCCACCAGGTTCAGCCGCACCGCCTGCCGTTCCGTCTTGTGCAGCATCGTCGGCCCCACGGCCTTGAGTGCCACCGGAAAGCCGATGCGTGCGGCGGCGGCCACAGCCGCTGCCGCGTCGTTCACCAGCTGCATCGTCGATGTCTGGACTCCAATTTTGTCCAACAACGCGTGCACTTCGTCGGGAGTGAGCCATCCGCCTCCGCGGCCGAGCGCCCGTGTCACGCTTTCCCGCGCGCCGTCCCGGTCGAAGCGCTGCAGGACCGGTATCGAGCCAACCGGTCTGTTCCGCCACTCACCGTATGCGGTCACGCGCGCCAGCGCGTTGGCCGCGGACTCCGGGAACGCGTAGCACGGCACCGGGGCGAGGCTTCGCGGCGCCCCGTCCGCTCGCATGAAGATGCCGGCGACCGGCTTGTCGGCAGCGCGGGCCGCGCTCGACACGGCCGCGGCCACGCTCTCGGGATCGGTCACGAGCGGCGGAATGAAGATCGCCAGAACGCTGTCCACCTGCTCGTCGTGCAGCAGTACTCCGAGCGCGCGGGCGTAGTGTTCGGCCGGGGCCGACGCGAGCATATCCACCGGATTCGCAACACTGGCAGCGGATGGCAGAAATGCGCGCAAGTCTGCGCGGGTCGCCTCGGACAGCGGAACAACCTCCAGCCGGTTCGCGGCGCAGGCGTCGGCAGCGAGGATGCCCGGGCCGCCGGCGTTCGTCAGAATCGCCACGCGACGGCCGCGAGGGACGGGCTGGTTGGCAAGGAGCGCCGCCACGTCGAACAGCTGTTCGAACGTGTTGGTGCGGATGATGCCTGCCTGGTGGAACAACGCCTCGACCACCGCGTCGTCCGTGGCGAGTCCGCCGGTGTGCGACGACGCCGCCCGTGCTCCGGCGCTCGAGCGACCCGCCTTCACCGCCGCGATCGGCTTGGTACGGCTGACGCGGCGGGCGATCTCCCCGAACTTCTTCGGATTCCCGAAGCTCTCGAGATACAGAAGAATGACCGTCGTCCGCGGATCCTCGGCCCAGTACTGGATCAGGTCGTTCCCCGACACGTCAACCTTGTTCCCCACCGATACGAAGCTCGAAATGCCGATGTTGAGGCGGCGCGCGTAGTCCAGGATGGCGAGCCCGAGCGCACCGCTCTGCGTCAACATCGCCACGCCGCCCGCCGGCGGGTACACGGGGGAGAACGTCGCGTTGAGCCGAATGGCCGGATCGGTGTTGAGCAGGCCCATGCAGTTCGGACCGATGACGCGGCAGCCGGCAGATCGGACCTTCTCGAGCAGGACATGCTCCCTGTCCCGGCCCTCACCGCCGGTCTCGCCGAAGCCTGCACTGATCACGCAGAGGGCCGGAACGTCCTTGGCGATGCAGTCGTCGACCGTCGGCAGCACCTGATCGCAGGGCACGACGATGACGGCAAGGTCGACGGCTCCGGGAATGTCACAGACACGCTGGTACGCACGGAGGCCTTGAACCTCGGCGGCGGAAGGGTGAACCGGGACGACAGAGCCCGTGAACGCAACGGTCAGATTGTGGAGGATCTCCGCACCAATCCTGCCGCGTTGGCGATTGGCGCCGATGACGGCGACGGTCCGCGGTTCGAAGAACGGCTTCATCGATGCCGAGGCGGCAAGCTGCGCGCGCTGCGCTGCTTTCTCGACGTGGTCGGCGTTCGATTCCAGAAGAAGCTCCACGTGGACGACGCCGCCCGTGGTCTGGCGTGAGACTCGATATCCGGAGTCGCGGAAGACCGCCAGCATCTGCTGATTGCCATCCATGACGAACGCCTCGAACGTCCGGATGCCGTCGGCGCGGGCGAGGTCGGCGAGCCGATCGAGCAGACGAGTCGCGATACCGCGCCCCTGAAACCGGTCTGCAATCGAAAACGCCACCTCGGCGCGATCGGCTATCCCCGGCGTCCGGTAGTAGGCGGCGAACGCGACTACGCGGCCCGCCAGCTCGCCGATCAGCGCCGCTCCGGCGCCGCGCGTCAACGGCACGAGCTGGCCGACGCGTGCGGGAGTAAGCGCGGCTGCGCTGAAGAAACGCAGGTAACGGCTGTCTACGCTCAGCGCATCGAAGAAGTCCGTCACCGCGCGGACATCCACCTCGCCGGCACGCCGGAGCGCGAGTGTCGACCCGTCGCGCAGCACGATGTCACATACCTCGCGGTCGTTCGCGGGACTCATCAGCTCCCCGGTTTCCTCACCGCCGAAGACCCGCGCCGTCATGCCAGAAACCTCCTGATGTAGGGATCCTCCGCGGCCCGCAGTTCGCTGGCACTTCCGTCGAAGTAGATGCGGCCGTTCTTGAGCATCATGAATTCGACTTGCCCCGCCGTTTCGTGACTCGCAGGGACGATGCGGAGCTGCCCATCTTCCTGGACGGCCTGGTGGGACGCCACGTAGAAAGCGTCGTCGAGCTGGTGCGTCACGAGGATCGATGTCACGCGCTCGAGGTCCCTGAGCTTGATGATTTCCGCATCCACGGTCTTCGACGTGATCGGGTCGAGACCCGACGTCGGCGAGTCGAACAGCAGGAGATGCGGCTTCGCCGCCATGGCGCGCGCGATCGCCACGCGTCTCCGCTGCCCTCCGGACAGGTCGGACGGCATGCGGTCGATGTACTCCTCCAGGCCGATGAATCCCAAGACTTCCTCGATCCGCCGCCGAACGTCCGCCTCCGGCATGTCGGTCTCCTCGTAGAGGCGGTAGCCGACGTTGTCCGCGACGGTCATCGAGTCGAACAGCGCGCCTTCCTGAAACAGCATGCCGATGTCGCCGCGCACGGTCATCAACTGCGCCTCGGACATGTTGTCGATGCGCTGTCCGTTGACATGAATGCGTCCCGAGTCCGGCTTGAGGAAGCCGAGGATCAGCTTGAGAGTGACGGTCTTGCCGGCGCCGCTGGGGCCGAGGAGAACCTTCAGCCGGCCGCTGCGGATACTGAAGCTGACATCCTGCAGCACCACGTTGTCGTCGAACGCGAGCGATACCCTCTCGAAGACGACGGTCGCGGCGGCAGGGTTGAGGGCGCCTTCCTCGATCGACAGGAGTGTGGCTGCGCTCTCTCCATCGCGGAGCGTGTTCACGTCGGCCTCGGAATAGGCCACACGCATGAATGCTGCCGGCAGTACAGCCGAATGGGTTTCGGCACGCGGGAGCGATTTCACCCTCGTTCGAAGACCCGGTGCGGATATTTGCGCGCCGTGCGCGAACTCCTTCGCACACCCGCGGCATCGTCGCTGGAAACGTCATCCGGCATGCCGAGGTACGAGCATTGCTCCACGGTTGGGTGAGGAGTGATCGGCATGGCGATGCTGGTGACCGCGCCGAATCGCGTCGACGTGCATGGCAACATCGCGCCAGGCTTCGAAGCCGTGCGCGACGTTTTCGCGGAGAACTTCACGCGTCGCCACGAGTTAGGCGGCGCGTGCTGCGTCTATTACCGCGGCGAAAAGGTCGTCGATCTGTGGGGCGGCGTACGCAACGAGCAGACTGGCGAACCGTGGGAGCGGGACACGATGGTCGTGGTTCACTCGGCCACCAAGGGCCTGGCGGCGATGACCCTGGCGGTCGCGCACTCGCGTGGCTACCTCGACTACGAAGAGCGGGTGGCCGCCTACTGGCCCGAGTTCGCGCAGCACGGGAAGCAGGACATCACGGTCCGCCAGCTCCTCGCTCACCAGGCGGGCCTGTTTGCCTTCGACGAACCGGTCGATCGAGGCGTGGTCGCAGACCTGGATCGACTGGCAGCGGTGATGGCACGTCAGCGGCCGGTGTGGAAACCGGGTACGCGCCAGGCGTATCACGGCCTGACGCTGGGATTCTACGAAGGCGAGCTCCTGCGCCGTGTCGACCCCCGGCATCGCAGCCTCGGGCGATTCTTTCAGGACGAGATCGCGACGCCGCTTGGCGAGGACTTCTACATCCGGCTGCCCGAGGAGATCGCCAACTCCCGCCTGGCGACGCTGTCACCGCCGGGACGGATCGAGATGCTGCTCAAGTTTCGCCCGCTGCGACTGATGGCGGTCGCGATGAACCCGCGCTCGAACATCTATCGGGCGCTGGCGGTGAATCCCGGTACGTCGGTCTATCTGGACGAAGAGGCGGTCTACGCGCGCAATCTCGAGGTGCCGGCGGGCGGTGGTGTCGGCACGGCCCGCGCCATCGCGCACGCGTATGGGGTCTTCGCCACCGGCGGACGCGAGCTGGACCTGCGAGCGGGGACGCTGGAGCTGCTTGCCGCGCCGGCGGTGCCGCCGACGCACGGCTTCTACGACGAATGTCTCAAGGGCGAGGTGCAGTTCTCGCTCGGCTTCATGAAGCCCTGCGACAACTGGCGGTTCGGCGGCGCCCGCGCGTTCGGATCGCCAGGAACCGGCGGCGCGCTCGGCTTCGCCGATCCCGACGCGGGGGTCGGATACGGGTATGTGACCAGCCGTATGGGCACCACGTTCACGGGCGACCCCCGCGATGTGGCGCTCAGGCAGGTGCTCTATTCGACGCTCGCCGGCTCGTCGAGCGCCCGGATGGCGACGTTGCCGGTGACCCGCCGCGAGCGCAGCGGACCGGAGACGAACGCCGGCTGATTGCCCTACCGGAACGTCTCGCTCACATCTGCCCGATCCTCATCTCAACACAATCGATCTGATCGCCCACGTATCCTTCGAGCGTTCGAGCATGAGTGTCCGGCCCGGCTGCGGCGGGTCGGACGGCGAATCGGCTGCAGGATCGCAGTGCGCGATGGCTCGACCCTCGCCAGACACGACTTCGCATCTGACCAGCCGCGTTCCGGCCGAAGCAGCGTCGCCGTGCGGTGCGAGACGCAGCCCCTGCATCGACAAATAGCGGGCCAGGGCCCGTCGCACGCGACTCTCGTCATCGGCGCCGCCAGGGGCCGAGATCGCGGCCGGCTCTTTCGCGGCCACCATCTCGGTCGGCGGTGATTCATCCCCTTCGGCCAACGAGCTGGTGCGTGCCTCGAGGGAAACCGCCGGCGGCGCGGCGACGCGAATCGCGCGCACGACGAACCGGTCAGGTGCATGGCCGAATATCCAGAACGGATAACAGGTAATGAGTGTCAGCGTGGCCTCATCGGTCGGCGCCAGGATGGCGACTTCCCGCGGGTTGACGACACGGAGCGACGACACGCGGTAGTGGAACCGTCCCTTGGCCCCCGCCAGGTAGATGTCGTCGCCCACACGGATGTGCCGCAACGGCAGGAAGAACGAGTCGCGATGGCCGGCGATGACCACGTTGCCGGCCTCGCCAGGATAGGCCGTGTTTTCCAGGTGCCCGGGGCCCCGCCGCAGCGTCTGCGCGTCGGAGCCGTGCAGCACCGCGGCCGACAACCCGATGCCGGGAATCGAAAGCTCGGCTATCGCCGAACCCGCGGTCACCGCCAGACTTCGTGCGGGGGCATCGAGATCGACCAATGGCTCCGTCGCGGAAACGCCGGCCGGGACCGCCAGGCGGGGTGCTTCGGGAATCACGGCCTGAAGCGACCTGCGCGCGCTCCGCTGCGCGACGACGGCGTCCGCGACGAGCGCCGCAGACCAGACCAGCCCGGCCAGTCCCGCGAGAACGAACGAGCGTTCCAGCCACCGGCGAAGCCGCGCCGCGGAGC
>JAICQE010000084.1 GCA_025938035.1 Vicinamibacteria bacterium | reverse complement strand
TCGTTTACGGCTGCCGTCGTCGCGCTCTCCATGGCGGGAGTGTTGACGGTTGCCAAGAGCGTCCAGTCGGCGATCGGCCCCGCAGTGCCCGCAGCCGACGTGAAGCAGCAACCGATGGCGACGACAGCCACGCCGCAGGTCGCAACAGTGCCTGCTGCAACAGTGCCTGTTGCAACCGTGCCCGTCGCGACGACGGCACCTTCCGTTGCCCCCGCCACGGCGAAAAAGACAGCGGCCGGACGCGATGCAGCGCCGGCTCCCGCGAGACGTCCCTCCGCAGTGGCTCACACGGCTTCACTGGACGTCGTTCATCTCCACCGCTTGGGCGACTGCCGCGGACGGCTGCAGGTGAGCCGCGACGGCGTCGCGTTCGTGTCGGACGAAAAAGACGACGCGTTTACGCTCCCTTTTGCGGAATTCCTGCACGCCGTCTCGGACGACACGCTGACGCTGCGCTCCGCCGCGAAGACGTATCGATTCAAGGCGGCCGCCGGCGGCGACAAGCTTCGCGCGTTCGCGGACCGAATCTCGCAGGCCCGGCGCTAGCGCGGATCTCACGTCCGTGGCGAACCCTTCGCGTTCGCGAGGCGAGCCTGCAAGGCTCGCCCCACGAATCGCGCTATTCGCAGCTGAAGAATGCGCGAATCGATTACGGAGGGGTGATTCCCGAGGCCGCGTTGAACGCGTACGGCGTGGTCTTGCCGTCGCCCTCGCGATACATCTTATGGCATTGCGCGCACGTTGCCTGAGCGGTCGCGAGTGACGTCTGCGCTTTCATCGCATCCCCTGCCTTCAGGGCGGCCAAGGCGTCCTGCGCGCCCGAGCGCGCGGTCTGTGCCAGCTTCACCGCGTCAGGTTTCATACGCTGGGTGTAAAACGTTTCGACGGTCGCGAAGGACGTCGCCAACGTCTGCACGCTCGTGGTCGCGCTTGCCGTATCCGCGCCCTTGAGCGCTTTGTTTGCGGCCTGAACGGACTGAGCAATGGTCTTCATCGTCGCCGCATGCTCTGCAACGGTTAGCCGGGCAGGCGCGGGTGCGGGTGCGGCGGCTGCCGGTGCTGGTGCTGCCGCTGGCTGGCCACCTTGCGCCGGTGGCGTCGTCTGCACGGCGTCCGACTTGTCACCGCATCCAACGCTCAGCGCCAGCACCGCAGGAATCAGTGCACTCATCAGGATTCGCATCATGGCGGCTTTCACAAGCAAACGGCACGCCCGAACCGTGGCCGCGCGCGACTTCCGCCGTCACTTCTGCGTGCTGTCTCTTCGGTAGGTGAGTATCCGCCTGTCGATTTTCTCGCCTTCTCTGATTTCGAGCGTCACGATCAAACGGCCGCGTTCGTCGAGTCGCCAGACCTCGGTCCGTGCGCCGGTAACGACACCTGCTGTGAGGGTCCATTCCTCGATCCACAGAGCGTCTTCCCTCCATCGGACCGACCGTTCACGCGACAGCGACGCACGGCCACTGGACGTCGCCCCACGGTCCGGCAGGCCCCCAACCACTCCGCCCATAGTCCCGATCCTGTGGCTGGCCTCCTCAGCATTGTTCGCGAAATGTCGTATGACGGTAAGCGTCAGGTATGCGGGAGGCATCGGATCGCCGCGGCGGGTGTTGGTGGTGAGCGGTTGCTGAACTGTCAACCTGACAGGCGTATCTGCAGAAGCGGTCCCGTCCTCCAGCACCCAGCTCCCCGAAAAGTCTGTGCCCTGTTGCCCAAGCAGCCCAATGCTCGAGACGGCAACGAACAGCCACGGCAGAAAAATCAGCCTTGCCACGAGAACGTTAGACCCCGCCTTCACGTTTTGCTACGATTCGCCCAACTTAAACCGAAGCCAAGGAGCCAGCCGTGCGAATGCGAGCCCTCGTCCTGGCCACTTTCCTCATTGCCGCGATCGTCGCGGCCGATCATCTGTTTGCCCAGTCGCCCGCGCCCAGATCGCCTGCGGCAGCGGCCGCCGTCCCACGGACTCCCTGGGGACATCCGGACCTGCAGGGAACCTGGGACTACAAGACCATCACGCCGCTGGAACGTCCGCAACAGTACGGCGATCGGCAGTACCTGACGGATGCGGAAGTGAAGGCGCTCGAGGAACGCGCCGCCAAGCGGATGGACGAACCGCCGTCCGACGAACAGCCCAACCAGTCGGGGACGATCCACGCGACGTACCTGACCGATCCGGGCACCCGGGTGGACGACGACCGGCGCACGTCGCTCATCATCGATCCGCCTGACGGACGTCTGCCGCCGCTGGTCAACGCTGGCGCCGGCGGGCGCGGTGGCCGCGGCGGACGCGGCGGCGGCGCCGCGCGTCCGGGTGGCCGCGCCGATTCGTGGCTCGATCGCTCGTTGCTCGAGCGGTGCATCACGTGGGGTATTCCTACCGCCAGCCTGCCTGGTCTCTACAACAACAACATCCAGATCGTGCAGAGTCCCGATCACGTCGTCATCGTCCACGAGATGGTGCACGATGCGCGCGTCATCCCGCTCGATCGCCGGCCGCGCGTCACGGGAAAGGGAAGTAACACGCGCAACTATCTGGGCGAATCGCGCGGATGGTTCGAAGGCGACACGCTGGTCGTGGAGACGACCAACTTCGGCACGCGGACGAACTACCGCGGCGCGAACGTGAATCTGAAGCTGACCGAGCGATATCGGCGCGTGAACGCGAACCGCGTGGAGCTGCTGCTGACGGTCGAGGATCCGTCCGTCTGGACGAAGCCATGGACGGTGAAGCTCGGCATGCGCCCCACTGAAGGCGATCTGGTCGAGTACGCCTGTCACGAGGGGAATTACGGCCTGCGAAACATCCTCGAAGTCGCCCGCGACGAGGAGAAGGCTGCCGCGGCGGCGGGTCAGAAATAGCCCCCGCAAAGGAGACTCAGATGCGATCGATCCTGTATGCCTTCGTCCTCCTCGTTGCGTGCGCGGCGCCGGCGATCGCGCACCATTCGTTCGCGGCTGAATTCGACGCCAAGCAGCCGGTCACGCTGAAGGGCACGGTCACGCGAATGGAGTGGATCAACCCGCACACGTGGATCCACCTCGACGTAAAAAATCCTGACGGCACCGTCAGCAAGTGGATGATCGAAGGCGGCACGCCGAACACACTGACCCGGCGCGGGTTTACCAAGGAGTCGCTCAAGGAAGGAACCGAGATCACGGTCGAGGGCTTCCGCGCGAAGAACGGTGCGCTGCGCGCCAACGGCGCGGACCTGATTCTGCCCGACGGACGCCGTCTGTTCCTCGGCTCGTCGGGCACCGGCGCGCCGAAGGATCCCGGCGACGGCAAGTAGCGCTGACGTCTCTCTATCGAAACAGCTTCGGCATCAGCTCGATCAGCTGCTTTCGAAACACCGGCATCACGTGGGGGCCTGGCAGGTCGAAGGACTGATGCGGGATGCCGGCCGCGTCCAGACGCGCCCGCAGCGCCTTCGCTCCACCGACGAACGTGTCCTCAGTCCCGCTGCCGATCCAGATCAGGCGGTACTCCTTCCGGATCCGGGCTGCGTCCGCGAACCCCGCGCCGAAGCGATTCTCAAAGTCGGGTGGAACGAGCGATCCGCTGATGGACGCGGCCGTGCGGAAGAGTTGCGGATGGCGGAGGCCCACGGTCAAGGCATATTCACCGCCGAGCGAAAGGCCCGCGATTGCCCACGAACGGGAATCCTGCTGGACGCGGTAACGAGCGCGCATTTCCGGCACCAGCACGTTCGTGATGATCGGTTCGATCTCCTTGAGGTTGTCGGCGCGCCGGCCGTTCCGCAGCACGTCGGACGCATGCATCACCACGAGCATCGGCTCCATCGCGCGGCTCGCGATCAGGTTGTCGAACACGATCTCCGCGAACCCGCCGCCGCTCGTCCAGTCGGTCTCGGTTCCCGGCGTGCCAGACATGAGAATCAGCACCGGATACCGTCGCGAGGTGTCGCGGTCGTATCCGGGCGGCGTGTAGACGACCACCTTTCGCGCCGTACCGGCGGGCGCCGCGAAAGCCTCGTGGCGCAGCGTTCCCTTTGGAGCACCACGCTCCATCCATGGCTGCGGTGTCGCCGCCGGCACGAGGAAGCGTCTGGACGCGAACCGTTCGGCGGCAGTGAAGCTGCAACGGCAGACGGGATCGTCGGCCCGCACGCCGTTGACGATGAAGGCGTATGAATAAAGGTTGGGCTCGAGCGGCCCGACCGTTGCGGTCCAGACGCCGTTCGGATCTTTGGCCAGCGGTACCGCCGGCTGTGGCCCCATCCAATCGCCCGAGAGCAGCACCTCGGTTGCCGCCGGCGCCCACAGCCGCGTGATCACGCGGCCGTCGGCGAGCACCTCCGGAGACACGAACGTTGGACGCTGGGGCTGCTGCGCGTTCGCGGTGGCGCCGAGGGCCAGCACCGCTGCAAGGAGGACGAACAGTCGAGGGAGGGCCATCCGAGAGATGGTAATGCGCCTCTCGAAGGCCCTCAAGAAATCTTCGATCGTGCGCGTTGTGCCTTACATCGTGATTCGCTTGCCTTTGTCCCGTATCGCGGCATCCGGGTCCGTGGTCGCCGGCGTATCGGTGCCCTTCGACGGCACGCGCCCGGTCACCTGCTCGCGATCGTCCCGCTGTTCCTGCTTGTGCTGATTCTCGTTGCGAGTGTTCGCGTCCACGTTCTCGCTGTGCTCAGGCGTATTGGTGTTCTGGTCTCTGTTAGCCATGTCGGGATACGAGCAAGAAGCGAACCGCGACTCGGGTCCGCCAGAGCTCGACATGATCGTGACTCACGGGTATCTGCAATCAACGCCCTCGCGAAAGTGAAATTGCGTACATCGTCAGAACGCGATCACAAGCGTCCTCGTTGCTTGCGGCTGTCACTGAGCGGCGTCAGTTCTGGCGCGCAATCCGGCGAAGTCGCGGGAAATGATGGGCTGGCACCCCTGTTGCTCCGTCAGACGGCACCCCCGTAGCGCGATGGAGGACATCGTGGTCAAGGTGCCGATTGTTGCAACGCTCATCGCCGCAAGCCTGGCGGCGGCTACGCCCGCGCAGAGTCAGGTCAGCGTCTCGGTCAATATCGGCCAGCCGCCACCAGTGATCGTCGCGCAGCCGGTGCTGGTGCCCGTGCAGGCCTCGCCGGTGTATTACGCGCCGTCGTACGGTTCGGATGTGTTCTTCTACAGCGGGCGCTATTACACCGTCCGCGACGACCGGTGGTTCTACGCCACGCAGATCAACACGCCGTGGGTCGCGATCGCGGTCGGCAAGGTGCCGCAACAGATCCTCGCGGTTCCGGTCACGTACTACCGTGTGCCGCCGGGACATCTGAAGCACGCGCGCGGGGCCGGCGGTGGGCACTGTCCTCCGGGCCAGGCGAAGAAGGGGCGCTGCTGACGTTAGTTGGATAGTTAGGTAGTTGGCTAGTTCGTAGTGAAGCGCCGGAGCGTGCTCAACTACCAACTACCAACTACCAACCACCAACTAGTCGTGTAGACTCCGGCCGTGCGATCGCCGCTCTTCATGTTGCCGGCGGCACTGCTCGCCGCAGTGATGTGTGGCTGCGCCGATTCGGGTAACGGCACATCAACCACTGGGCCGTCACCACCTGGTTCCCCCCGGTTGAGCGGCATGCTGAGCGACCCGGCCGGCGACGTCGTGGCGACCGCACAGGTGCCGAATCCACCCGACGTAATCGCAGCGACGATCGACGTCGCCAACCAAACTCTAAGTTTGATAGTGACGTTTGTTCCCGGCACGCTGGCGCCGCAAACGGGGTTCAGGGTTCACCTCGATACGGACGAAAATGCGGCGACCGGGACCCCGACATTTACCGGTGAAGGAAACAACACCATCGGAGCCGATTACGCGGTCACCGGCTTCAATCCACACGATCCTTCCCGTGCAGCGCTCCAGCGCAACATCACCGGCGGCGCCCCTTCCTTCCTTGGAACCCTGGACGTCGTAATAGAAGCGAACGTACGACGTTTGTCCATTCCCCTCGCCCAGCTTGGAGGCGATGATGGCCGGCTGCAGTTCAAGCTCGATTGCTACCAGGTCATCGCGAGCTCCGGCACGACGCAGACGATCGCGCAGGGTGACCTGATCCCGAATTTCGGTTTGCCCGCGGGCCTCGTTCGATAGAGCGCGTCGCGTTTACCTCGAGTGCACATCGCGGTACCCGGGCGAAAAGCATTTGTGCACGCCGTAATCGCCCCAGCTCTGTTCCTTTCCGTCAGCGAGCACCAGCATCTCGGCGTCGAGCAGGCGCCCCGCCATGCTCACCGCGCCTGGAGCCGTGCTGGCAATCTGCCAGACGGTGTTCTCCTTCGGCGCGTAGCCGCACACCTCGATGACCGTGCCCGGTTTCAGCGCATCGGTGGCAAACCCCATCCGCCCGATTTGACGAATTGGCGGACCCTCGACGGCCCAGCGGCGAACCTGTCCATCCTCGCCGGTCACTTCGATGTACAGGAAGCTGTGAGGATTGATCTCGTGAAACCGGACGATCGTGCCCTTCAGGCGAATGGGTGTCGTGGTGTCGAAATTCGCGAGCGAATGATGCGCGGCGATCGGTTCACCCGATACGAGCGCCGCAACAACTATGAGCCATCCCGCCAGTAACTTCTTCATGCGAAGCCTCCGGTTCGTTCAGAGAACCATAGGCTCGTCTCGTTACCGCATTGTTACGGACGTCACCTCGGATTCGCCGCCGCGAAGTCGATCAGGAATGCGCGCAGGAGCTCGTCCATCGCCTCTCGCATGCGCCCGGTATTACCGGGCAGGACGATACGGAGCACCGATTTACGCCACACCGTCGCCCTGACGTTCGTGTTCCTGTTTTCAGGTGGCACCGACATCTGCACCATGCGACTGACGCTCAGGCTGACGTCGTAGGCGTAGTGTTTGAAGTCGTCGCTTCTGACGGCGTACGCAACCAGATGAATGCGCGGCAACGTCGCGGCCTTCGACGCGTCGTACTCGGCTTTGATCCCGTTCAGCCCGAGTCGGGCCTCGATCGCGGTTCTCATGGCCAGGCTGGCTTGCTTCGGATCCGGCAGCTCTCCAAACGCCTCGGCGACGAGGTCCACCGTGGACAGGCCGCGCAGCGCATCGGGTTCCGGCCTGTCGCTTTGGGCAGTTGCGAGCGCCGGCGCCAGGATGAGGATCAATCGAGCGGCGAACCGGTGTCGCCTCTGAACCATGACGCTGATTATGACCGCGCAGACGCCGCGATTCGACGTCAGTTCGGCGTCGGCTCGGAAATCGAATCGATCACCAGAACCTCGACCGGCCCTGACTTCGGAACCAGCTTGAGGCCAAGTTGTTCTTCGATGGCGGTGAAGATCGAAGGGCCGTCGGGATTTGCCGGGTCGGGAGACCATCGCAGCTCGTAGTCGAATCCCGCACCTCCAAGACCGGTCTCGTCCACGACCGTTCGCCCGGCGATCGACGCCAGCTGGAGTGCGAGCTGCTGCATGCTCATGCCGCCGCCACTCAGCCGTCCGGGACCACCGCGGCTTCCGCAAATCGGTCGCTCCGAGTCGATTGGAGGAGGCCCGCTGAGAGTCGAACAATCGATTGGATTCGGTTTGAGCTGCGGCCCAAGCCGGCGATCGCTCCGGGCGATGACCAGCGCGTAGACGGAATGCTCCCGCTGCTCGTAGTGAACCGCGAGGCCGAAGCGCTGCGCCAGCAGATGACGCAGCATCGACATCGCCCGATCCTGGGGCACCGTTCCGGGAGTCCGCGCGTCGACGTCGAAACGGGCCGTCTTGATCCAGTCAGGACCGGCGATCCGGACGTCCCAATCTCCGCCGTAGATGTAGTAGGCGAAGCGGATCAGGTCGCGGAGCAGTACGTTCGTCCCGACCACGCGGCCTGGCGGCGAATCGAAGTTCCACTGAGTGGCCCCCGATCGGTTCGCCTTCACCGACGCGACCTCAAACGATTGGTCAGGGCCTGGAAAGCGCGACGCGATCGGTTTCCCCGTCTGCGCGTGAGCGCCCGTCACGATAACGAAGACAGCAAGCCCCGCGAGGGTGAACAGCCGGCGCCGGTTACCGTCGAATGGCACGGGGATATTCTGACAGCCCTTTCGACACGGCCGTAGTGTCCGCCCGCCTTCGCGCCATCGTGCTTCGGCGAGGCAGGCTCTTCAGGCGGACCCGCTGCGAATCAGATCCGTGCCGGCGAGTGTTCGCTGGAACGCGCCTGGGCGGCGCTGGTACGGAGGTTGGCCGCCCACATCGACGCCATCAGCCCGGCCGCCGTGTGAAATGCCAGCGGCGCGGCAACGACCTGCACACGATGGCGGCGAATGGCCTCGCAGATCGCGTCGGGAGTATTCGCGGCGTCAACCAGGGAAAACGTCGAGCCGAGCTGCCGCAGCCGATGCACGTCGCCGTTGCCGACGAGCGGCTTGCGATGCCGAGTGGCCCACCGAACCGCGCGCTCGTTGAAGTTGATGGACGGCGTGAACATCGCGTTGTATTCAACCGCGTCGAAGAGATCCGCATAGGACTCGAGGAACCGGCCCAGACAGCTCGTGTCCGGAAAATAGGGATGCGGCGCCACGACGAGGCCGCGTTCGCGCCCGCGCAGCCGTGCCAGGTCCTCGAACGTCTCGACGCCCTCGGCGCCGGCGCGGCTGAAGTTCAGCAGCAGCACATGCTTGCCCTGAATCGTCCGCTCCATTCCTGGAATCAGCGTCACTCCGCGCTGCCGGGCAAGGTCGGCAAACGGCTGCAAATCGATTTGCCGATCGTGCAGCGTAATCGCCAGCGCGTTGTAGCCGAGCTGGGCCGCCCGCTTGATCAGCTCGCACGTGGAGTGCGGGATGTAGTCGACCGGGTCGTCCGCCGAGTGTGAGTGCAGTTCAACTTTGACCACGGTGACACCGTCCGCCCCCTCCCCGCGGGGGGCTGCGGCGGACAAGTGCAAGCAGTCAGCCGTGCCCGGTGCCCGAGATCGTGGCGATTTCCGGCGGTTTGCCTGGAAGGAATCGCCGCCACGTTCCCCTTTATTCTGGGATTCAGTTGAAATGTTCCGATGACACACTAGAGGCGTGTCCCTGCGCCGTGTCTGTGTGTTCTGCGGCTCGAGCAACGGCAACCGCGACGACTACCGCACGTCTACGGCGATGCTGGCAACCGAGCTCGTCCGCCGCGGCGTCGGCCTTGTCTACGGCGGCGCCTGCGTCGGCCTGATGGGGCTTCTTGCCGACGAGGTCCTCGCTGGCGGCGGCGAGGTCATCGGCGTGATACCGAAGGCGATGTGCGATCGCGAAATCGCCCACGCCGGCCTGACCGATCTTCGCGTTGTCGAATCGATGCACGAGCGCAAGGCAACGATGGCCGGGCTCGCGGACGCATTCATCGCGCTGCCGGGAGGGTTTGGGACGTTCGAGGAATTCTGCGAGGCAGTCACCTGGACGCAGCTCGGCCTGCACCGGAAGCGATGCGGGCTGCTCAATGTGGGCGGCTTTTACGATCCGCTGCTGGCGCTGTTCGACCGCGCCGTGGCGGATGGATTCCTGAAGCCGCAGAACCGGGCGATTGTCGCGGCGGAGGCGGAGCCGTCCGCGCTGCTGGACCGGCTGTCGCTCGCGCCGGCGAGCTCAGAGCCCAAGTGGCTCACCTCGCTCGCCGAGAGCTGATCGCCACGCGGCCAGCAGATCGGCGATGTGCGGCATCACTCGATCGAGATTGGCGTGAAATGACGCCGCCGCTGTTTCGTCTGCAGCGTCGGTCACCACTCGCAGTTCGACGAACCCCACGTTGGTGAACCGGGCGGCACGGGCCGCGCCGCTGCCTTCCCACGCCACGCACAGCGCGTCCGTCTCCGCATACAGCTGTGCCCGTCGAACGGTGTCGACCACGTCCTCGTCGCCGCTGGCGATCGGTCCAAAGTGAACGCGGAAGTCGAGCTCGCGCGCCGCGACGGCGTGTTCGAGCCCGGCGAGCGCGGCGGCATCGCTCTGATAGCTCGGCGAGGGTCTCGGATGGAACCGTTCGCGGTAATCGTGCTCGATCGTGCGCGTTCCGACGATGACGTCGCCCACTGTTACGTCCGGGCTCAACTGGCCCGCGCCGCCGACGCATATGAGCAGCCTCGCCTCCCGGCAGCGGTCGAGCAGATGCTGGGCCTGCACGCCGAACTGCGCCTTGCCCACGCCTCCGATGCCGATGATCATGTCGAGCGCCGGCACAACGGCGCAGGTGAGCTCACCAATCTGCGCCGGGTTCGACGGAAACCCTCGCTCGGCGAGCCGGCGGCAGACCGCATCCGCCTCGTCTTTCAGCGGGGCGATGACGAGCGCCGGGCCACCGCTATCCAAGCAGTCCTCCTCTCAGCGGCGCTTCGCAGCAGTGGCGAATGCTCCAACCGGTCAGGTACAGCGCGATTATCAGCAGGATTGCGATTCGCAACCAGGCCTGCCTGGCGCCGAACGCCGACGCCGGTTCGTCGAGCAGAAACGCCGCGATCACAACGGAGATCGCCATGGCGTGGATGTTGAGCAGCCGGCCCCAGTCGATCACCAGCACGAACAGCGGCAGCGTGAACACGAGGGCAGCGAGAAAGCTGAGGACGGCCGTGCGCGGAACGCGTCGCCCGGTGGAACCAACGAGCGGCAACAGCGGCAGCGCCGCCAGCGCCGCCGCGATTGAATAGTCGCGCAGATAGGGCTCCGCCCTGACCGTAGCGGCCGTTTCCCGCAGCGACGCACCGATCGTGCTGACGGGATATTCCATGATGCCGGTGCAGAGGTCCTTGTCGAAGCCGCGGGCGAGAAGGCCGGCACATTGCGCGGCGCCGCGAAGGTCGGCGCCGATGGTGGCGACGAGCAGGAGCGCGATGAGCGCGCCGGCGAACAGCGAGAGCTCGGGAGCGAAGTGCGGCGGGTCCGCCTGAAGGCGGACACTACGTGTGTCCGGCCGGAGGTCCACCGCCTTCTTTGTGCCCGCCTTCAGGCGGACCTCCAGCCGGAAAACCCGCATCACGAAAAAATACGGTGTGAAGAAGAAGAACATCTCGTGCGCGAGCGTCACCGCTGCGCCGAGCACGAACGCCGCCGCGCTGGCCCGGCGTGACGCGGGCCGGGGCATCCACCAGGCGTAGAGCGCGAACGCCGCGAAGAACAGCACGTCCTTGCGGCCGATCACCGCCTCGTCATACAGCGGAAAGAGGAGTGCGGCCGGCGAAAACAGGAACGCGAGAAACCAGACGTTCGGTCGCTTCTGCCGGGTCAAGAGGAACAGCAAGACGAATAGCAGCGCATACAGCACTGTCTGCAGCGACAGCACGATCCACTCAGGCCTTGTGCCGAGCGCCGTCGCCGCGGAGATGATCGGCGACCCGAGCAGGCCGCGGCGGACGAATCCGCTCCCGTAGTTCACGAGCCAGTCGCCGACGCGGAAGCCGAGCGCCGCGGCAGCGCCCTCGCGAAGCTCGATGAAGTACGCGGCCGACAGCGCAACGAGGGCCGCAGCCATGGAGAGGCTGGCGAGATGTGGCACTGCCGCCGGCGCCAGCCCGACGCCCAGCGCCAGCACACCGGCGATCAGGAACGCGGCGGTCGAAATCTGCAAACCGGCCGGCAGCCACGCCGGTCCGCGGCCGATGTATGGACCGCGCTGTGGGGCGGCCGCTGAGACGAGAAATTGCTGACGATCGATGTGGTGGGTGTCTTCGACAGCCGGCGACTGCACGAGCGACCGGATGTTGTCCGCTGACGTCGTGGTGAGGACGTAGACCCAGGTCTGGCCCGAGTCAAATGTCCCGTCGGTCAGTGCGAACTGCTGTTCCAGGCCGGCGCGCGTCCTGTCGTCAACGGCGGCGGACCACCGCACGTGCACGACCGGCGCCCGCTCGAAGTTGAAGCGCAGCACCGCGTAGGTGGCTGCCGCAAACACCCACGCCACGCACGCGACCGCGAGCCAGCGTACCGTTCGGCCACGTTGGTAGTGTGCCGGCTCGTAGCGCCCGTCAGGTCCGTGGTATCCGCGGGGTATGCGGTCGAAGCGTCCGCCTTCAGGCGGACCGTCGCGGTCGTAGTGTCCGCCTTCAGGCGGACCAGAAGTCATCACGTGCGTTCCAAGCCGCCCGAGTAGTCCTCCTGACCGTCGTAGCGGACTTCGCCGTCCACGATCACGCGCATGCGATCGAGCCGGATCTCCCACTCGATGTCGTGGAACTCGTTGGTGGTGATGAAGCCCTTGTCCTTCACGCTGTGGTGCTCGTCCGTCGCCGGATCGTGCACGCGCAGCTCCCGCACGTTGCACTCCCAGTTGAAGATCAGCTCGCCGCGATGGAAGTGCATGCGCAGGTTGGTGGAGTCCGTTTTTCCGACCACGCGAAACACGAACGGCGTCCGGCACACCATCGGCGCCACGCCGGCGGACATCACCCAGTTCAGTGCCGAACCGGCGATGCCGATGCCGTCGTCGGTTCGCGTGATGACACACCCCTGATGTGGCAACAGCCGGTGGATCAGGTTTTCAGCCATTGTGAACTCCTGCCGATCAGACGGCCTGCCGCTCGCGATAGTAGGCAATCAGATCCGTTGTCGGCGCCTCCGCTCCGAGCTGCCGCAGCATCGTCACGACTTGCCCACGGTGATACGTGCCGTGATTCACAACGTGCTGGAGCGTATGCGAGAAGGGCTGCGCCTGGCGGACACCATTGCGCACGTATTCGCACGGCTGATCGACGCCGATCTCGCCGAACCGCTTCAGGACCGCCCTCACCTTCGGCTCGTGTGCGTCCCACGCGCGCCGTATCGAGGCGAGATCGGGAAAGAGCTGCGCGTCGGGAAGCGCGGACGGCGATTCGCCCTCCCATCGTGCGCACCAGATCCAGTCCGCGCCGTAGAGATGCGCCAGCGTGTCGCGCACGGATGGAAAGCTGTTGCCCAGATCCTTTGTAAATTGCTCGGGCGTCAGAGGCTCGACCGCATCCAGGACGCGCTTCGTTGCCCAGTAATGGAACTCGACCAGAATCTCGAGATCGGTAAGGTTCATGAAACGGTATTGTTCAATAGATCAGGAGGCGAGATGAAGCTGACCGAGCAGTTTCTGGCGGAGCTCGATCGGGAAGTGCCACGCAGCCGGCGCGCGCTGGAGCAGGTGCCGCCGGACAAACGGGACTGGAAGCCGCACGACAAGTCGATGGCCTTCGGCTACCTGGCCGACATGGTCGCAACCATCCCGTCGTGGCTGGCGATGATCGTCAAGCAGGACGAGCTCGACATCGCGCCCAAGGGTGGACAGCAGTTCAGGCCGCCGGAGAGCAAGTCCAGCAGCGACTTCGTCGCGGCGCTGGAGAAATCCGCCGGCGACGCGCGGGCCGCGCTCGAAAGCGTAGACGACGCCTTTCTGCAGACGCGCTGGAAGCTGCTCGCGGGCGGCCAGGTGGTGGCGGACATGCCGCGGCACCAGATGCTGCGCGAGACGATCAATCACTGGGCGCATCACCGCGGCCAGATGACGGTGTATCTGCGGCTGATGGGCGCCAAGGTGCCCGCGCTCTACGGGCCCTCGGCGGACGACAAAACCTTCGCGTGACGCCCGGCCTCGAGCAGCGCATCGTGGCGCGGACCGTGATCGTGGCGCGGACCTTGTGAGGTCCGCGTGGCGCGCCTGACAAGGCGCGCCCCACGATCGGCAGAATTAACGTCCTATTTCTTCTGCTGCACCCGCGCCGTGGACGGCGGGACGATGTTCTTCAGGCGCAGGTAGAGGACGACGTTGCCGTAGTGCTCGTTGTTGTGCGTGGTGTTGAACATCAGCACCAGCGCGCGCGTGCTCTGGCCTGCGGGCGCGCCGATCGCTGGAAGCTTCACCGGGTTGTTCGCGTTTGCGTCCGTGGTTTCTTTGTAGGCGCCGTCGCAGTACGTCAGCGCGGCGCCGAGCGCCTTCACCGCGCCGGCCTTGTCCGTCACCGTCCGCTCGAAATTGTCCTTCGACGGCATCGGCTCACCCTTGGCCACCGAGCAGAACAGGTAGTTTGCGGTTGCGACGTGACCGATCAGTTCGGCGAAGCTGCGGACTTGCGGCGTCGGCTTGAACGCGTAGTCCGCGGCAGGCATCGCTTCGGCCGCTTCGATCAGATTGCGGCGGATGGTCATGTGCATGTTGGTGACGCTCGTCGCGGTGGATGGCGACAGGACTGCACCGACGCCGCTGTCCGAGGTCTGAGCCGACACGATGGATGGAGCCGTCACCGCAACGGCGAGTACGAGACGGGTTGCTCGAAGCGCGCGCGTGATGCTCATTTCCGATCGTCCCTCACGTTGAACGACATCTGAATCACTATCGCCACCCTGACCGGTTGCCCGTCCCTCGTGCCAGGGGCGAATCGCCACTGAAATGCCGCGTTGACGGCTTGTTCATCGAGCCCGTGCTCGGCGTCGAGCGACTGCGTCACCGTGACGTCCTCGCAGAGGCCGTTCGTGTTGACGACACATCGCATGATCACCGTGCCCTGGATCCGCGCGCGCATCGCCTCCGGCGTGTAGCGTGGCTGCGGACTCACGATGACGCGCGGAGGGACGATGCCGGTTCCCGGGCCTGCTGTGAAAGCGTCCGCCCCCGGCGCGTCCCCGAGCTTGGGCTCGACCACCGAACCGTCGAACAACACCACCACCCAGACCCGGCCAGCGTCGGCGAGCGCTGCTGTCGGAGGAAGCTGCTCACCGTTGGCGGGCTGCAGCCGCACGGCGTAGAACCAGCCGTTCGGCGAGGTTGGAACGCCGGGGCCGCCGGCGCTCATTCGATGCATCGCTGTTTCGATCTCGGTCCATCCTTTCACGTTGGGATGGTGCTGCGACAGCCACGTCTGCGCGGCGGCAACCGCGCGCGAGGCGATCAGCGGCAGCGACCCGGCGTTCGGAGTCCAGGGCGGCAGCGCCGCCAGACGGCTCCGATCGATCTCCCAGATTTGCTGTTTTCCGTCCTGACGGACGACGGCATGGACCCTCACCACGCCCGGCACAGCCAGCGGAGGTTGTATCTGCGACGCCGCGGCCAGGGTGGCGAATGTCAGCAGGACAGATGTGAGGGACATGCGGCGTAAACTAGCCGACGCTCACGCATCCGTCAATCCGACCAGCTCATGCAGCACATCGGAATCGTTGCCTGTTCCGCCGAAGGCGCCGCGCTCTGCTACCGCACGATCTGTGTCGAAGGCGCTGAGCTGGCCGGCCGTCACGGGCATCCGGAAGTCTCGATGCACACCTACTCGCTGGCGCAATACATGGAGCCGATTTATCGCGGAGACTGGGACGCCGTCGGTGAACTGATGCTGGCGTCGGCGGAGAAGCTGGCGTCCATTGGCGCCGATTTCGTGATCTGTCCGGACAACACGATTCACCAGGCGCTGCCGCACGTCGAATCCCGCTCGCCGCTGCCGTGGCTGCACATCGCGGATGTGGTTGCGGGAGAGGCCGTTCGCCGCGGTTTCCGCCGCGTTGGCCTGACGGGCACGAAATACCTGGTCGAGAGCGAGGTGTATCCGGAGCGGCTGGCGAAGCGCGGGCTCGACTTCGCGCGGCCCGATGCGGACGACCGCGAGGAATGCAACCGCATCATCTTCGACGAACTGGTCACCAGCGTCTTCACGCCGGAATCGATCGCGAGGTTCCAGCGGATCATCGCGCGGCTGAAGGCGGAGGGCTGCGACGCTGTCGTCCTCGGCTGCACCGAGATCCCCTTGATCATCAACGACGCCAACTCGCCGCTGCCGACGCTGGATTCAACGCGCCTGCTCGCCCGCGCGGCGCTGCGGCGAGCGGCTGGCGCTACGGCTTCTGAACGCGAAAGTTGAGCGTGCCTGTGACGTTCACCAGACGCACTTCGATCTGCCAATTACCCGCAGAGCCTGACGCAGTCGTGAACGTTCCCGTCTGCGACAGATCGCGGCTGTACGCCTCCTGGCCGGATGGCGTCCGGACGATCAGCGTTGCGGTGCCGCTCGATACAGTTCCCGATTGGTTTACATTCGCGCTCGTGCCGCTGTTGGGCCACGTGTACGTCAACGTTTGCGTCGTCCCCGTCAGATTTGAAGCCTGAAACTGGAAGTTGTCCTGAAGGTTCGCGACCTCCGGCTGATTCGCCGGCCCGATCGGGTTCGTATCGCCCCCGCAGGACACGGCGACCAGCGCCAGCATGAACAGAATCACGCCACGTAACGAATAGGTGTTCAATGTTCGATCTCCCTGTCAGGAGTGAGGTCGAAAGCAGATGCATACTGTCGGCCGGGCATCGAGACGCGGCGATACCGAGAAACACAGGGAAATCGAACGCCAGTCGATCAGCATGGCGTGTCGAGCGGGCAGGAATTGCACGAATCCCGGCAGACCTGTAACGACCTGATGGTTGACGCGAAAAAATTCGCACGCGCGGGCCCCGCTTGCCAACCGCTTACAAGCGGGAGGCGTCCAATGCCTCGTGAGGACGACGCTTCTTGCCGTTGCCGCTATCGCGGGCACGATGGCCGCCGCTGCTCAGAGCCCGGCGCCTCCCGCGAATTCAAGGTTCGAAGTGGCGTCGATCAGGCAGAACCGCGGTGGTGGCACGGTTGCCGGGCTCCAGCGGTTTCCGGGCGGGCGCTTCGAGGCGACCAACATTCAGCTTGCGGCACTTATCAGCTTTGCTTACCAGCTGCAGCCGTTCGAGCTCGTCGGTGGACCATCGTGGCTGATGGACGATCGGTGGAATATCGTGGCGAGGATCGACGGCGATCCGCCGAGGATGCCTCCGGGGCAGCTCGACGCGATGATGATTGCGACGCAGGCGCTGCTCGCGGATCGCTTCAAGCTCGCCATTCGCCGCGAGACGCGCGAGATTCCGGTCTATCAACTCGTCCGGGCGAATCGAGACGACCGCCTGGGCAACGGGATGCGGCGCTCCACGGCGGATTGCCTGTCGATCCAGCGAGCCACCGACGAGGCTGCGAAGGGTGGTCCCCCTGCGCCGAATCCGAACACGCCGGACCGGATGGTCTGTGGGATGCGAGTCGGCGTCGGGCGCATCCAGTTCGGAGGGCGGCCGCTGGCAACGCTGACGAACGTGCTGTCCGCGATGACTCAGCGGCGGGTCGTCGAGCGCACGGGGCTCATGGGGGACTGGGAGTTCGACATCTCGTTCACTCCGCCGTCGCCCCCACCCGGCATGGAGCTGCCGCCGCCCGATCCGGACGCGGCCTCGCTGTTCACGGTGCTGCAGGAACAGCTTGGGCTCAAGCTGGAGGCCGCACGGTTACCCATGCCGGTTACGGAAGTGGTGCGCGTCGAGCGTCCAGTCGAAGACTGAATCTTAGGTTGCCTAGCCTGGGTGGCCTACGTAGCCTGGGTTTTGGCGCAGGCAACCTGGGCAACCCAGCAACCAAGGCAACCCATTCAGTTCGCCGTCGGGCGTTCGATCGAATCGATGACGAGGAACTCGACCGGCCCCCGCTCGGAGCGCAGGTCCAGGCCCAGCTGCTGCCTGATGGCGTCGCGCAGCGACACGCCGTCGGGCGGCGGTTGCGGTCGCGATGGCGGCGGGAAAAACGGGCCCGGCGGATTTTCTGTCACATAGGTCAATTCCGCATCGAACGTGCCGGTGAGTCCGGTTCGGTCGATCACCGGCCGGCCCACACCGTCTCCGAGGCTGGCGGCTATTTGCTCCATCGTCACAGCGGCGCGCTTACTGGTCGTGATGGAGGGCCCCGCCACCATTCTGATCGTTCGCAGGTTGATGCCACACGCCGGGCGCGCGTCCGGCGGAAAGAGGCCCGGGCCGGACCCATCGCGCAGCTCCTTCGTTTCGCAATCGACCTCGACCCGCTGCAGCTTCGGCCCGATGGCGCCGGGCCTGGCGACGACCAGCGCGTAGATGTCCATCTCGCGCGTCTCGCGATGAACCTTCAGGGAGAAGCGCTGGGCAAGCAGC
>JAICQE010000083.1 GCA_025938035.1 Vicinamibacteria bacterium | reverse complement strand
GTCACCTACAACCTGATGCACCTGGCGCTGCAGGGCGACATCAGCCGCGTGTTCACGTTCATGATCGGCCACGAGCCGACCGACCGCAGCTACGCGCACATCGGCTGCCCGGAGACGCACCACAGCATCTCGCACCATGGCAACGACGCCGAGAAGCTGGCCAAGTACGCCAAGATCGGCACCTATCAGATGGTCAAGTTCGCCGAGTTCCTCGAGAAGATGCGCGCGACGAAGGACGGCGACGGCAATCTGCTCGATCACTCGCTCCTCTACTGGGGCAGCGGCATGAGCAACGGCAACGCGCACGATCGCAGCAACCCGCCGGCACTGCTCGTCGGCGGCGCGCACGGCCGCCTGAAGGGCAACCGCCACCTCGTCGCCGGCAAGGACGAGCCGACGGCGAACCTGCTGCTGGCCATCGCGCACCTCGCGGGCGTCGAGATCGCCAGCATGGGGCCGAGCACCGGACGGTTCAATCTCTAGGCACGAAGCAATTCGTAGTGTCCGCCTTCAGGCGGACCAGAGGCCGCCCCCGTTCGGGCGGCCTTTTTCTTTTGCGGGCGCTCGCTCGTGCGCCATTTTTGCGGCCAGCGTGTCTATCAGCGATCATGGGTCACAGCCGTGAAGCTGACGCGTCGAACGCTTGCCGCCATCGCGTGCGTCGTCTGCATTGAGGCGGCGTGGGGGTGCAGTTCGCGCGGGGCTGTGCCGGCAACTCCGGTCGCGGCACAGCCGAATCAGCCCGCATCGCCGCCAGAGGGCGTCGCGAGTCCGCCGGTGTCTCGCGCACCCGACCCGCCGGTCGCGGCGTCGATTCCGCCGGCCACCCACCCAGCGCCTGCCGGTGACGAGTGCGCGTTGATTGCCGGGCCCGGTGACCCGATTGCCAGCGTCGCCCTCGGCGATCGCGTTGACGCATCGAACGCACCGCGCCCTTCCAACGACAGTGAGCGGCTGCTGTTCCGTCAGGTCTATGAAACGCTGACTCGATCCGACTGCATGGGCCGCACCGTCGCTGGACTCGCCGCAGCGTGGCGCCTCGATGGCGACGGCCGCACCTGGATTGTGACCCTGCGGGACAACGCGCGTTTTTCCGATGGATCACCCGTAACGGCAATGGACGTACGGGCAAGCTGGTCCGGCACCGGCGGGACGGGCGAATTGCGCCCTTCTGCGAGTCGTCTGGTCGAATCCATCGTCCCGATCGGCGAGCGGGTTCTGGCGATCACACTGCGGAGTCAGCGGACGGATGCACCGATGGCGCTGTCGCATTCCGATCTCGCGGTCGCCAAAACAGTTGCCGACTCGCCGTGGCCGGTCGGAACGCGGTCCACGCGAATCACGTCGGAGAGGGGCGCAGCGCCGTCGAACGGTCCGCCTGCCTTTGTGGTCTCGCGGGAGAACCAGCCACCGATTCGATTCGTGGTCGCTCCCGGTGATCCCCGCGACCTGCTGGATCGCGGCGCCGAGCTGCTCCTCACACGCGATCCCGCGACGCTCCGATATGCCGCATCGCTCCCGCAATTCCAGACCGTGCCGCTGGCGTGGCTGCGGACTTACGTGCTGCTCACGCCGGGACGATCGCGCACGGCGCCAGTGCTGACGGAGCCCTTACGGCACGCGCTGGCAAGCGATGCGGTGCGCGGAGAAGCGAGAGGCGCGCAGGGGCCGTTCTGGTGGCAGATGCGGGCGGACTGCGAGATCGGCCGTTCGGCGCCTCCCGGCCAGCCCTCGCCGACACCACGGATCGTTTACGAAACGGGCGACGGGGCCGCGCGTGATCTCGCCGAGCGACTGGTCGGTCTCGCCCGCGCGCCCGGTCCTTCGTCAATGCTGTTCCTCGACGCGCTGCTGCCCGACCGTCCGCGCCGGACATACGAGCGTGCCACGGGGTTGACCGGCGAGGCTCTTGCTGTGGCACGCCGGCGCGGTACCGACGCCGGGCACATCGTCGCGGTTGCCACGTCGCCGGTTGATCCCTGCCGGGATCTGCAGGCGCTGATGGATGGGGCGCCGTGGCTCGATCCGGAGACGATCATCCCGCTCGTTGATACGCGGCTGCATGCCATCGTGCGCCGCGGCCGCTCCGGATTTTCTGCCGAGTCGGATGGTGGATTGGTGATCGCCGGCATGAACGACCGCCCATGAGCCATGAGCCTGCGTAGCCGTCTGCTCATTGCCTTCGCGGCGGTCGTGCTGATCCCGATCGCGCTGCTGGCGTTCGGACTGCGGCAGGAGATGACCAGACGCCTGGCGCAGGAATATCAGCCCCGCCTGGACAGCGTGGTCGACGTCATTGGCGAAGATCTCGCACGCGAAAGCGATGGAATTTCCCAGCGACTCGCCTCGCTCGCGCGTGCGCTGCAGGACGATACCGAGTTCCGCCTGGCCGCGGTCGCCGGTGTCGAGGCGGGGCGCGACTATCTGCTCGATTACGCGGGCACCGCGATGCGCCTGACCGGCCTGTCGATGCTGCAGATTCACGATGACGAGGGCCGGATTCTCAGCTCCGGGCATTTCCGGAACGAACATGGCCGCATCGACCGCGAGCTGGTGTCGGCCCTGCGCAACGCGCGCGATGTCGCGTTCGTGACCACCCGCAGCGCCGATCGTGAGTTTCTGGCCTTGGCCCGCGTCGAGCCGGTCGTGCTCAGCGGCCGCGCGTTCGCGATCGTAGGCGGAATCACGGTGGATCGAGACTTCCTCAGGCGATTGGCGCGCGATCGTTCGATCGTTGTGTCGCTGACTTACCCGCGTGGCCGGCTGTCGACAACGGAACAGCGCCCGGACGCCACGGACTCCACCGTCAGACACATCGAGGTCCCTCTCATCCGATCCGGCGCAGACACGCCGCGTACGGTAGTGCCGGCCACGCTCGAAGTCGTCCAATCGCTCACCCCGCTGCAGGCGCTGCTGCGAAGCGCGGATTCCTGGTTCCTTTTCACGGCTGTCGGGACCGGGGTGGCGGCATTACTGCTGGCAGTCTGGGTATCGTCGCGGATCAGCAGGCCGCTTTCCGCGCTCGCCGACAAAACCGCGGTGCTCGATCTGGATCGGCTCGACGTCGAATTCGATGCCGGAACCGATGAAGTCGGCAGGTTGTCCAGCCTGCTCGGCGACCTCGCCACGCGGTTGCGCACCAGCACCGGACGTATCCGCGAGGCGGAACGGCGAGCCACGGTCGGTGAGCTGGCGCGGCAGATCAACCACGACATCAAGAACGGCCTCATTCCGCTTCGCAACGTCATGCGCCATCTGGAGCAGGTCTCGCGCGACGATCCCGGCGCGCTTCCGGCGATCTTCGCCGAACGGCGGCAGACGGTCGATTCCAGCATCGCGTATCTCGAGACGCTGGCGACGAGCTACCAGCGGCTGACGCCGGCGGTGAGTCGGCAGGCCTGCGACCTCAACGCGCTGGTCGCCGAGGTCGTGCGCGCCGCGCAGGGACACCAGTCCGCCGAGTTCGAGACGGATCTGACGAATGTCCCGGCGGTTGAAGGAGATCCCGTTGCGTTCCGTCGTATCCTCGAGAATCTGATCGCCAATGCCGTAGACAGCCTGGAATCGCAGCCGGGTCGCGTCACCGTCTCGACGCGGAGCGTCGTCCGAGACGGCGAGTCACCGGTCGCGCGTGTCATGGTGGCTGACACGGGACGAGGAATGTCGACCGACGAGACGAAACGAATCTTCGAGGATTTCTACACGACCAAAGACGGCGGCACGGGTCTGGGGCTGTCGATCGTGCGCCGGCTGGTCATGGATCTCCGCGGAACGATCAACGTAGACAGCGTTCCTGGCCAGGGCACGCGGATGGTCGTGGACATCCCCGGGACCGGTTCCTCGCGCAGAGCATGAGCACGCATGTTCTCGTCGTCGATGACGTGGCGGCAATGGCCGAGCAGTACGCCTACGATTTGAGACGCGTCGGTCATTACCAGACGACCGTTGCCGGTGGCGGCGACGAGGCGCTCGACCTGCTCGGCCGCGAGGCGATCGACTGTGTCGTCCTCGATCTCGAGATGCCGGGAACCGACGGCTTCGAGGTCCTGCGGCGGCTGCATCAGCGCGGCATCGACACGCCGGTCATCGTCTACACGGGCACTGGAAGCTACGATCGCTGCGTCCAGGCGGTGCGGCTCGGCGCGTATGGGTTCGTGGACAAGACCGAGCCGATCGAGCGGGTCGTCCAGGAGATCGAAAGCGCGGTCTCGCGCGGCCGTCTCGTCAACGAACTGCGGACGCTGCGGTCGAGGTTCGACGGTGAAACGCCGTTGATCGGCGACAGCCTGCCGATGCGGATGCTCCGCGACGCCATTGCGCGCGTCGCACCGATTCCGAGCAGCGTGCTGATCGTCGGCGAGAGCGGCACGGGGAAAGAACTGGTCGCGCGCGAGCTGCATCGGCGGGGGCCCGGAGAGAAGACGCCGCTCGTTGCCGTGAACAGTGCGGCGCTGCCGGAGCAGCTTGTGGAAAGCGAGCTGTTCGGACATGAGCGCGGCGCGTTTACGGGTGCCGACCGGCTACGCCGCGGCGCGTTCGAGACCGCGGCTGCGGGAACGCTGTTTCTGGACGAGGTCGGAGAGCTGCCGCTCGCCGCGCAGGCCAAGCTGCTTCGCGTACTCGAAGATCGCCGGGTGACCCGCGTGGGTGGCGACCGGCCGCTGCAGGTGACGGCGCGCGTCGTCGCAGCCACCAACCGCGATCTCGAGCGCGAGGCCGAGGCCGGCCGCTTCCGTCAGGACCTTTACTACCGGCTCAACGTCCATACGCTGCGCGTCCCGCCGCTGCGCGACCGGCTCTCCGATATTCCAGTGCTGGTCGATCGGCTGCTGCACACGATTGCCGCCAGCCTGCGCATACGGCCGAAGACGATTGCGGCGGACGCGCTCGCGCTGCTCGCCGCGTACGACTGGCGGAGGAACAACGTCCGCGAGCTGCGGAACTGTCTCGAGCGGATGATGATTGCATCCGATGCGTCCGAGATCCGCGCCGCTGACGTTCCACCGGAGGTCCGCGGCGAGGACCGCGATGATACCGACGCCGCCGCGGCGCCTGGGACGCTCAAGGCGCTGAAGGCTCAGGCCGAACGGCAGATCCTTCTCGCCGCACTCGACGCACACGAGTGGCACATCACCCGGACCGCTGAAGCGCTCGGCCTGTCCGATCACTCCAGCCTGTTGAAGATCATGCGCCGCCATGGACTGAACAAAGGAACGCACGAGGCCTGACACACAAGCGCCGCACGTGTTTCGCCGGACACAGGACCTCTCCGATCGCGTGTCCGCCCGGACACCGCCGACCCGTACCCCACCTGAGTCCTCTTCCGTAACCTGTTGTCGCGCCGTCGGTTAGCCGCACGACTCCGCTGCGCCGGGCATGGCTCCCCGCTTGCCCTTAGCGCAGGCACGCGCGGCCGC
Source organism: Vicinamibacteria bacterium (assembly GCA_025938035.1). Next base: position 12,629 of record JAICQE010000083.1, on the reverse strand, counting down.
ATGGAAGCGGCCGCCAACCAGGAAGGGAAAGCGAGCCTAACAAGGTTCGCCCCACAAGGAGAGGACCATGAGACCCACTCGATATGCCACCGCGGCCCTGCTGCTCGTCGCGTTTGGCGCCGTCGCCTGTTCGAAGGGGGACGAGACCGGGACCAAAACTGCACCGAATGCTGCGCAGGCGAAGCTCCCGGCGGATACCAAGGGACCAGGAGGCACGACGTCGGATGCGGGAGAGGACGATCCCGTTCCGGTGACGCAGAAAGCCACGGGGTCGTTCGCCGATGGCGAGGCCGCCTACCGCGCCAAAAAGTATGACGAGGCGATGGCGATATTTGCTGGCTACACCGAGCGCCGGCCGGGCAACGCATGGGGGCATTACATGCTGGCGCTGTCGGCGTGGAAGAGCGGCGATGCGAAGAAGGCCGAATCCGCGTTCGAGAAGGCGCTGAGCATCGACCCGCGTCACGTGAAGAGCCTCGTGAACCTGAGTCGAGTCTTCATCGAGCAGAAGCGGTATGACGACGCGAGCGATCGGCTCGCGCTGGCAGGAGAAATCGATCCCGAGTCGCCGGAGGTGCAGCGCCTGCTCGGCCGCGTCTACCACGCACAACGCCGCACGGATGACGCGGTGCAGGCGTACCGCCGCGCGATCGAACTGAACGAGGGCGATGCATGGTCGATGAACAACCTCGGCCTCGTGCTGCTCGACGCGAAGCGCGCCAGCGAGGCGTTGCCGCTGCTGGAGAAAGCGGTGGAATTGCGGACGAACGTGCCGGAGTTCCACAACAACCTCGGCATGGCGCTCGAGCACACCGGTCGCTTCAAGGCTGCCGCCAACGCGTATCGCGGCGCGGTGAGCGCGGACCCCGGCTATTCGAAGGCGAAGCAGAATCTGGCGCGCGTCGAGGCGGTGAAGGGCGGACCTGAGGAGGCGCTCGAGGGTGAGCACCAGCCGCAGACCGTCGGCACCAACGGCGACAGTGCCAGCGACGACAAGACGGCGAGGAAGTAAGGTCGACATGAAACGCTCACTTCGTCGAATTCTTCTTGTCCTCTCTGCCATCGTCCTGCTCGTGCCGGCCGGCGCCCGCGCGCAGGGCGATCGACCGGCGGCCGATAAGACGCTCTCCCCCTTCTTCTTCGTGGAGGGGGGAGAGCCGGATATCGACCGCCTGCCGTTGAAGGACACCCGCGTGGACGTCGCGATTGCCGGCGTGATCGCGGATGTGACCGTGCGACAGGTTTACGAGAACCGCGGAACCCGGCCTATTCACGCCCGTTACGTCTTTCCTGCGTCGACGCGGGCGGCGGTCTACGGGATGACGATGACCGTCGGCAACGTGCGGACGGTAGCTCGGATCAGGGAGCGCGAGCAGGCTTCGCGCGAGTTCGACGCCGCGAAGAAGGAGGGCAAGAGCGCATCGCTGCTGGAACAGAGCCGGCCCAACGTGTTCACGATGAAGGTCGCGAACGTGCTCCCCGGCGACACGATCCTCGTCGAGCTCAAGTACACGGAGCTGCTCGTGCCGACCGACGGCACGTATGAGTTCGTGTATCCGACGGTGGTCGGCCCGCGATATTCCGACAAGAGTCAGAGTCAGGCATCGGCGGCCGATCAGTTCGTGAACGCTCCGTATACGCGTCAAGGCGAGGCGCCGAAGAGCGACTTCCACCTTTCCGGCGTGGTATCCACCGGCATAGCGCTGCGCGAGATCTCGTCGCCAACGCACCAGGTGATCGTGCAATCGACGGGCGTCGGCCGTGCGCAGGTAGTGCTTGCCGACTCGGAGCGATTTTCGGGGAATCGCGATTTCATCCTTCGTTACAGCATGGCCGGCACGGAGATCGCCTCCGGGCTGCTGCTGTTCGAAGGCAAGGAGGAGAACTTCTTCCTGCTGATGGCCGAACCGCCGCAGGTCGTGCAACCTGGAGACGCGCCTCCGCGGGAATACATCTTCGTCGTTGATGTGTCCGGGTCGATGAACGGTTTCCCGCTGGACACGGCGAAGACGCTGATGCGCGATCTCGCGGGCATCCTTCGCCCCTCCGACAGCTTCAACGTCGTGGTCTTCGCCGACGGCACGGAGACGTTCTCGCGGACTTCTGTTCCCGCGTCGCCGTCCAACCTGACGGCTGCGCTGCAGTTCATCGGACGAAAGGAAGGCGGCGGCGGAACACGGCTCCTCGGCGCGCTCACCCGCGCGGTCGCGCTTCCGCGCCAGTCAGGCGTGTCGCGAAGCGTAGTGCTGGTGACCGATGGGTATATCGAGGCGGAGCCGGACGTCTTCGACTACATCCGCGGCCACCTGGACGACGTCAATTTCTTCGCGTTCGGCATCGGCAGCAGCGTGAACAGGTTTCTCATCGAGGGGATCGCCAGGGCCGGACTCGGCGAGCCATTCATCGTCACGGAACCCGGAGAGGCGACCGCGGCCGCTGCGCGCCTGCGGCGCTATATCGACACCCCGGTGCTCACCGGCATCGACGTGGCATTCCGCGGATTCGACGTCTACGACGTCGAGCCGCAGAAGGTGCCCGACCTGTTCGCCAGCCGGCCGGTCGTCCTGTTCGGAAAATGGCGGGGCAGCGCCGCTGGATGGATCGAGATCACCGGACAAACCGGCGGTGGACATTACCGGCTGTCGGTTCCGGTGTCATCCGCCGGGACCGATCGCAGCCATGCGGCCCTTCGTCATCTATGGGCGCGCACGCGCATTGCCGATCTGTCGGACTTCGGCCCCAGCGTCCCGGATGCCGCGCGCGTCGCCGCCATCACCGCGCTCGGTCTGACCTATGGCCTGCTCACGCGCTACACCTCGTTCGTCGCTGTGCAGGAGCTCGTGCGCACTGCCGCGGACAGTGGCGAGGATGTCGATCAACCGCTGCCGCTGCCGCAAGGCGTCTCCGATCTTGCTGTCGGAGTGACCAACGGTCCGGAACCTGACGTTCTGTGGCTCGCGGTTATCGTCGCGACGATGTTCGCGTGCGTCAACCTGCGCCTGCGGCGGCGCGTGAACAAGCGCTGTGTAGCGGCGTCATGAAGACACACGCGGTGAAGGCACGACTCGCGGCTGCGGCGGGAGCGTTGCTCATCGCCTGGGCGTTGAAGCAGCACTACTCGGACGCGCGTGCCGACGATCTGCTGTGGATCCTGACGCCGACGGCGCGGCTGGCCGGCGCCATGACCGGCTCGCCGTTCACGCTGCAGCCGGGCGAAGGGTATCTGTCGCGCGAGCGGCTGTTTCTGATCGAGAAGTCGTGCGCGGGGGTCAACTTCATGCTCGCCGCGTTTGGCATGCTGGTGTTCACGTTGTTCCATCGAGTGCGGTCGGTCGTCTCGGGGAGCAGCGTGCTCGGTGTGAGCATCCTCGTCGGCTTCACGGCGGCGGTCGTGGTCAACGCCGTGCGGATCGCGATGGCAATGTGGCTGTCGGCTCATCCCGTCGCGCTCTCGATCTCGAGCGCGGAACTGCACCGGCTGGAGGGCATCCTCGTGTATTTCGGCGGCCTGATGCTGCTCTACGAGGCCGCGCAGCGCCTCGATCGCCGCGCCATCCTCTGGAGCGGACGGTGAGCCTACCGCGCGTGCACATCGCTGCCGCACTCCGCCACGCGGCGGTACCGCTTGCCGTCTATTACGCGGTTACGCTGGCACTGCCGCTTGCCAACGGCGCTGCGTACGCAGGGACACCCTTCGCCGTGCACGCGGTGATGGTGCTGGTCGTGCCGCCGTTCGCCATCGTGATCGTGTGCGGGTTTTACGACATTGCGCGGGCGTGTCTGCGCGCCGCGATCAGAACGGCGTCTGACAACTTCGTCGTCAGACCGGCTGCGCCGCCGACATCCGGTCGCTGCGCGGCTCGTATCGCGGCAGGAACAGCAACAGCATCGCCACCGCCACGATGCCGCCGGCGAGCGCGGGCAGCAGCGTGCCGTAGGAACCCGCCACATCGAACGCCCGCCCCATGAGGATCGGACCTATCGCTCCGGCGATCGCATACGCGGTCCATGTGAGCCCATAGAGGGCCGAGAAGGCGCGCAGGCCGAAATAGCGCGAGAGCAGGTACGGGGTGACGTCGGCTTCACCACCCATGCCGCCGCCGATCAGCGCTGCGGCGAGCACGCCAAGCACGATGGAGTCGGCGGTCGCCAGCAGGAACGTGCCGGCGGCGGCCATCGCCAGCAACCCGAACGCCACATGCGCCGCGAAGAACCGATCGAGCAGCCATCCGGTGCCGAGCCGCCCGGCGAGACTCGCCGCGCCCATCGCCGATACGGCGAGGGCGGCGCCGTGGGCAGTCACGCCACGATCGGTCAGCAGTGCGGCAAGGTGGGTAATGGCCCCGTTCTGAGCGATCGAGCTGCCGAACAGGACCGCGACCAGAATCCAGAACACACGTGAGCGAAGCCCCTCGCCGAGCGGCGCACCGTCGGCTGGCGCTTCCGCATGATTCGTCTGCGGCCGCTGACGGACGAAACGAGCGGCCGCCGGCGGTCCGATGAGCAGCACCATGGCGCCGAGGATCACGCACGCCTGCCGCCATCCGTAGCGCGCGATGAGGCTCTCGGCAACCGGCGGCAGCACCATGGCGCCCACCGCGCCCCCCGCCATCACGATGGCCAGCGCCGTGCCGCGGCGCGCGTCGAACCAGCTCGATACCGCGCGTGAATACGCCATCTGTGCCGTTCCGTTCCCGACGATCCCAAGGACGAAGAAGACGGCGTAGAGGTGCCAGATGCTGGACGTCAGCAGCGACAGGGAGGCAAAGGCGAGACCGAAGATGCAGACGCACGGCACGATCACGCGCGCCGGGCTGACGCGATCGAGCAGATAGCCGAGCGGCGGAGAACAGACCGCGACCGTCATGGCGGCGATGCCGAACGCGGCCGATATCGACTCGCGCGACCAGGAGAACTCCTCCGCCCACGGCTTGAGGAAGATGCCGAAGGTGTATACGAGCAGCGAGGCGAAGCTGACGAAGACGCCGGCCGCCGAGGCGCCGGCCACGCGCCAGCCCTCGTAGCGCAGGTTCCCTTCGGCCGCCGCCATCCGCGCTAGAAGATCAACTTCGCGCCGAACTGCAGCAGCCGCGGCGGTCCGGCGGAGAAGATGCGGCCGAAGTTCGGAGAGTTGAGATCGGCGACCGGCAACCCGAAGTTGACGTGGTTCGTCACATTAAACACCTCGGCACGCAGCTGCAGCCGGGTGCCGTGCGGCAGGGCGATGTCGCGCACGAGCGACACGTCGAGATTGCCGTAGCCCGGGCCGCGAACGATGTTCCGTCCGGCGTTGCCGAACTGGCCCGCCTGCGTCTGGATGTTCAGGCGCTCGAACGCCGATCGGCTCATCCACGCATCGACAGTGTGCGGACCGCTGTTCGGATCGCCGATGACATTGGGACGGCTTGCCGCAAACCCGGAGATCGGCGGGCTGTTGGCCTGCAGCGCGACGTTCGCCGAATCGGAAACGGTGAACGGTGTTCCCGAGGTGACGGTACCGATTGCATTGAACTGCCAGCCACCCAGCAGCGCGCGAACAAGCGGGGCGGCGGCGGACGGCGTCGGGAGAATCCAGCTGCCGCTCGCCACGAAGCGGTGCCGCGCGTCGAACAGCGAGGGTCCCCATTCCGCCTCGAAGTCGAACGGGTTCTGCGCGAGATCGTTCTCACCCGCCAGCGGTTTCGCCGCCGCGCCGGACAGGTTCATGGCCGACAGGTGATCGCTGGTGCGGGAATACCAGTACGACACGTTGAACCCGACACCGGTCGAGTACCGGCGCGACACGCTCGTCTGCAGCGCCTGATACGACGCCCGCGCGATGTTCGTAATCATCGCCACGGTTGAAAAATCACAGGGGCTTCCGTCCGCCGGGCAGTTTGCGTAGATGCGCCGCCGATCGGCGTTCTGCGCCGTCGCGCCCGGACCGTACACCGCGGGATTCGCCTCGACGTTCCGCGGCAGGCGGCGCCCGGCGGCGCCAACGTAGCGGGCCTCGACAACATAGCGGTCGAACAGCGCCCGCTGCACGCCGGCGTTCCAGTGATGGAAGTACGGCGGCTTGTTGTTGACGTCCATCGCGAACACCGTGGACGGCCGCACAAAACTGTTCGGCAGGATCGGCGGCCGGTTCGCGTACGGATTCTGGAAATTCAGGCCGGCGCCGCTGAACTGGACGAACTGCGCCGCCGGAATCGCGCTGATCGCGATCTGCGACGCCGTCCCGGCGCCGTTCTGGAACTGATCGTAGAAGAGGCCATAGCTGGATCGGATTACCCACGTGCCGTCCCCGGCGGGATCCCAGGCCGCGCCCATCCTGGGCATGAACGCATTGGCGCTGTGCGCGATCCCCTCGCCGACGCCCGGGTCTCCGGGAAACAGCAGACCACGCGGCGCGTCCGGCCGCACCACCGACTGCACGCCAGGCACGAAACCATTCAGACGATCCTCCGCTTCGGTCAGCGGATTGATCCGCTCGTAGCGCAGCCCCACGTTGAGGGTGACCGTATCGGCCACGCGCCATTCATCCTGCGCATACAGGCCGGTCCCCTGCGCGAGCACCTCACGCGAAAAGTCGCCGAAGCCCTGGTAGAAGACAACGGGCGCGCCGAGCAGCACGTTGGCGACGACGTGGTTCGTCGGGAACGTGGACGAGAACACGAAGAACGCATTCGGCGCGATGCCCTGGAACATGTCGATGTTCGTCCGCAGGTACTCGCCGCCGAACTTGAACAGGTGGGCGCCGCGCGCCCATGTCACGCTGTCCTGCAGTTCGAACGTGTCCTGCGTCGTGTTCCGGGGTCCGGTAATGGCGCCGCCGATCGGCGTGTATCCGCTGATGTTGAAGAACGGCGGGCCCTGCCCGATCTCGTGGACCGGTTCGTAGCCAAAGCCCAGCGCGCTTGGCGGTGTCCGGTTCAGCCGCTGATCGAAGAAGAATTTGTGACGCAGGTAGTTCGCGCGCACGGTGTTGGTCAGCGACGGCGAGAGGATACGCGTGCCCGACACGGTCAGCGAGTGCGTTCCGAAATCGTCGCGCGTCGGAAACCCCGGGGCATCGCTGCCGCGAACCGACACGGGATTGTTGTTGTTGCCGCCTGAATACGAGTACCGGGCAAATAGCTGATCGCGGTTCGACAGCGCCAGATCGATGCGGGCGCCGGCCTGGTCGTACTCGTTCTGCGCGATGAGCGTCTCGCGGTAAATCGACGGCGAGACGTTACCGAGCGGATACATTGCGAGCACGTTGCGCGCCACCGGATTGATCGCCCCCGGCGGGAGCCTGTTGCCCTGAAAAGGCACCCCGCCGGCGGCGATGTTCAGCAGCGGCCCGGCCATGCCCGAGAAATCGCCGTCCCGCTCGGCCTGCGTCGGCACCGTGGCGCTGGTCGTGATGCCCTGGGTGTTGCGGAAGCCTTCGTAGTAGCCGAAGAAGAACGTCCGATCGCGCCGCAGCGGGCCACCGAGCGTCGTGCCGAACTGATGCTGCTTGAGCGGCTCGACCTGCTGCGAAAAGAAGTTGCGGGCGTCGAACGCGTCGTTCCGCACGAACTCGTACAAACTGCCGCTCAGCCGGTTGGTGCCGGATCGCGTGACGATGCTCGTCGTCGCGCCGGCGGTGCCACCGAACTCCGCAGGCGCGCCCTGGGTCAGAATGCGGAACTCCGCGACGACGTCCACCGGGATCTTCAGCGCATAGCCGCCGTCCATACGGTTGATGTTCTGCGCGCCGTCGAGGAGGTAGAGGTTCTGCTCCGGGCGCATCCCATTGACCGCGTACGACTGCCCCTGACGAAGGCTGCCACCGGCGGTCGCGACGCCCGCCGTCAACGGCGCGACACCGGTCTGGAGCAGGCCGAGCTGCGTGAAGTTCCTGCCATTGAGCGGCAGGTCCACCAGCTCGCGGCCGGTCACGACGCGGCCGAGGGCGGTGGTCGCCGAGTCCACCAGCTGCCCGCTGCCCGTCACAGTGACGCGCTCCGCAACAGCCGAAAGTCCCAGCTCCACGTTGAGCCGCACCGTCTGATTGACGCTGACGCCGATCGGCTCCCGGACCGCCGTGGCCAGCTTCGGCGCTTCGACAACGACGCTGTACGGGCCGACCGGGAGGCCGACGACACGGTACTGTCCGTTGCTCGCCGAGGTCGTCTCGCGCGTGAGGCCCGTGTCGAGCTGGCGCACCGTCACCCGGGCGCTGGCAATCACGGCGCCGGACGGGTCGGTAACCGTCCCTTCGATAGCTCCCGTCGGGTCCTGCGCGACGAGTGCGGTGGCTGTCGCCATCCAGATCAGTACAGCGCACCATGCAGCGCGTCGGTTCTTCATCGTGTCACTCCGGCGGTTGCGGCGGCGTAGCCGTGCTCGGCGATGAGCGCGGCGCGCTGCCGGTAGAAATCCGGATCGTCCGGCGCCCACGTGGCCAGGCCGTCGACGTAGCGGTTGAACATGCAGAAAGCGGCCGCGATCAGTACCGTGTCGTGGATCTCGAGGTCGGAAGCGCCATGGGCACGCGCCCGTTGCACGTCTTCGGCACCGACATGAGCGCCGCCGCGCGCGGTTTTCGCGGCAATGACGAGGAGCGCCTTGAGCTTGTCCGACACGCCGGCGTGCTCGAAGTCGCGTTTCACGCGCTCCACCACGTCTTCGTCCTGCAGATGATGAGCGGCGATGGCGCCGTGGATCGTCTGACAGTAGCGGCAGTCGTTCTGCGCCGACGTGAAGGTCGCAATCAGCTCCCGTTCGCCGGGAGACAGCGGGTGCGGGCCGCGCAGGAGCACGTCGACGAGGTCGTTCAGCGGTTTCGCCGTCTCGGGCCGAAACGCCATCGGGCCGCGGATGCCAGGCAACCCGGAAGGCAGCGCAATGTGAGCCATCAATTCTGTCCTCAGCGTCCCGTTAATCGCGGATGTAGCCGCGCGCGGCAAGCGCGCGTCCCTGCTCGCGGTGGGCCTCGTCCGACATCTGCGGGACGCCGGTCGCGGTGATCCATCGGTTGTAGAAGTTGAAGAGCGCGCAGGTCGTAATGGCGAAGTAGATCGCCTCGTCGTCCCACCCCGCGGCACGCACCCTCTGCACGTCGGCGCCGGACACGGCCGGCAGGTTCGTCGTGATCGCTCTGACGAACCGCAGCAGCACCCGCGTTCGCTCGTCGAGCGGTGCCTGCTCGGGATCGCGCAGCACCCGGGCCACGAGGTCCTGATCGCCCAGCAGCTCTGCGGCCGCCGCCGCGTGCGCCTTGGTGCAGAAGCCGCACTCGTTCAGCCGTGACGTATAGGCGGCAATGAGCTCGCGGATTCCCGGGCTGATGCTGGCCGGCTGGCGGAGCACCCCGTGTGTGAAGCGGCCCATGTGGATGGTGATGTCGTGCTGAAAGGCGAAGAGAGCCCAGATCTTCGAATACTCGGTGCCGTTCGCTTTCGCGCGTTCGATGAGCGTGCGGTACGCCCCCGGCTGTGGATTGGCCTCGATCTCAGGGAGATACAGGGACGTCATGACCGGTTGACGTATCCCTGGTGCGCCATCCGGCGGCCCATTGCGTCGTAGACGGCCTCGTCTACAGGTGTAAACGTGGCCAGACCGTCGACATAGCGGTTGTACATGCAGAAGGCGGCGGCGATGAGAACCGTGTCGTGAATCTCAACGTCGGTCGCGCCTTCGGCGCGTGCCCGCTCGACATCGGCCGTGGTCACGCAGGTGCCGCCCTGCTGCACCTTTGCGGCAACGGCCAGCAGCGCCTTGAGCTTGGCGCTGACCGGCGCCGATTCGTAGTCGTCGCGTACCGCGTCGACAACGGTGTAGTCGCCGTCGAGGTGGTGCGCTGCGGCGGCACGGTGGCTGGCGTGACAGAAACGGCACTCATTCCGCGACGACACGAATGCCGCGATCGTCTCCCGCTCCCCGCTGGTCAGCGTGTTCGGTCCGCGCAGCAGTACTTCCGCGAGCTGGAGGAGCGGCGCGGCCGTCTCCGGGCGGTATTGGAGGGCGCTCCGAATTCCCGGAACCCCTTCTGGCAAGGCAATATGTGGCATGGCGCGCCCGGCATCGTCGCAGCCGCGTGCGCAAAGCTCAATAACGCAAAACCACTAGGGCGGCCACGTCGGGGCGGCATTCCGGCTGAGATGTGACGGGGGACCGTTATCATCGCCCCGTGTCCGTCACGCTTCGCTTCGGCTTCGTCTACCTGACGCTGTTCTGCCTTGCCAGCCAGATCTCGGGCAGCCTGATTCCAAATCCGTGGTTCACCTATCGAGGCCTGGGGCGGTTGTGGCCGATGCGCGACGTCACGCACTGGGTTGCCCGGACGTTCTTCGGCGTGGACGTGCCGCTCGACGATGTCAGCGGCGGCGAGACGCTGTTCTTCTGGATCCAGTGGTCGTGGCTGCTCGTCGCCTCGGTCGTGACGACGGCCGTCTGGTCGTTGCGTGATCGGCGCCGCGGCTACGCGGCGCTGCACGCGTGGGGATGGCTGGCGGTTCGCGTCCTGCTCGCCGCGTCGATGCTCGAATACGGGATGACCAAAGTCATTCCGACGCAGTTTCCGGCGCCGCCGCTCACCGCGCTGGTCACGCCGGCGGGGGAGATGACGCTCAGCGCGCTGCTGTGGACGACCATCGGATCGGCGCCGGCGTATCAGATCGCCACCGGCTGCGTCGAGGTGCTCGCCGGTGTGCTGCTCCTGCTCCCGCGAACTGTGCCGCTCGGCGCGCTGCTGGCGCTCGTGTCGATGGTGCAGGTTCTGCTGTTGAACCTGACGTTCGACATCGGCGTGAAGCTGGTGACGGCACACCTGATCGTGCTGGCGCTGATGCTGCTGGTGCCGGCAATCCGGATGAGGCAGGACACAACGCTGGAGGTCCGGCTGAAGGCACCCGCGATCGGAAGAGTTCTGCTTGTGGTCCTCGGTGTGTATCTGCTCGCGACGCAAGCGTGGATCAACTGGAAGTTCTGGCAGGTGGGCGGCGGCGGCCGGCCGAAGTCGGTGCTCTACGGAATCTGGAACGTCGAGCGGCTCTCGCTGGACGGTCAGGCACGGCCGGCGGAATTGAACGACTACGACCGGCGCTGGCGGCGCGTCATCTTCGATGCGCCCGGCGTGGCGGTGTTCCAGCGCACCGACGATTCATTCGCCCGCTACGGCGTGTCGATCGACCAAGGAACCGGAACACTTGCCCTGACGAAAGGCGGGAGCCGCGCGTGGGGGGCGCGATTCACCTTCGATCGGACGTCAGATGGCGGACTGCGCCTCGACGGAGAGATGGACGGCCACAGGATTCAGGCGGACCTGCAGCGCGTCGATCCGTCGGCGTTCCCGCTGCTCAACAGCGGCTTCCGTTGGGTGAGACCGCACGATCCGTGATTCGGCAATGCAGAATGCTGAATGCAGAGTTCAGGGGAAGGAGAGGCCTGCGTCTCGCCTGCATTCTGCATTCTGCATTCTGCATTCTGAATTACTGACGCCTCACATATACCGCCCGTGTTTCTGCAGCCTGCCCGCGAGCATCTCGTTCCACCGTATCGACAGTCATCCGCGAACCATCGGCGGACACCACAGCAGTCGCGACGGCTGCTTCGCGGCCGTCAACACGGACGACGATCTGATACGAGCGATCTGAGATCTGCGTGTAGGCGTTGGTCAGGACGTAATCGACGCCTTGAACCGGATAGTCGCGGCCGTCGAACCGCCCCGCCCACTCCATGTGCGTGATGCCGCCGCGCCGCCGCACCAGGTCGTAGACGACGCGGAGGCCATCGTCTGTCGGCTCGACGCGCAGCGTGACCTTCTGGTACGGCCACGGATTGAACCACTTTTCAGTTGGAGGAATTTGTTGCCAGACCCCGAACCAGAGCGCGTCCGGCTGCGCAGCGACGGTTACGGGGTTAATTGCGAGAACGCACGCGACGAGCCACGAAGTCACGGAAACACGGAGGATCATTGTCGAGTCTCCGTGTCTTCGTGTCTGCGTGGCTGGTGACGGCAGCTACCGGATGACGTCACACCCCGTCGGCGAGAACTTCGATCCGTTCGGCTCTTTCTTGAACGTCGAGCTGACGATGCGCGGGTTGCCGCCGTCTTCGATCGACGTCATCACCGTCAGGTAGTCCACGCCGAAGTCCGAGTGCGGCATGAAGTACTCGGTGATTACCGCGTTCTCGCTGTAGGTGTTGCGGCTCGACAACAGGTACCCGCCGGTTGTGTTGGTGGTCACCACTCTGAGCTGTCCCCACCTCGGCGCTGCGGGCGCTGCGCCGCCGCCGCCGCGCCCGCCGAATCCGCCGGCGCGCGCGCCGGTGTCCCACGTCGCGACGGAGTGGCCCTGCAGCGTGCGCTGCGTCGGCGCCGGCACCTGGCCGAAGCGCAGCAGGCGCGTTTGCGTACCGGCGTCCATATCAATCTTCAATGTATTGTCATCCGCCCAGGTGATGTTCAGCCGCCCGGGGAGACGCATGCTGCCGCCGGCGCCGTAGACGCGGCAGGGATCCGCGCCGGCTGGAGGCGGGGCGGCGCCGCGGCCTCGGCCGGCGCCGCCGGCCGCGCGATCGGCGGCATCCCGCCCGCCGGTACCGGATGGCGGTGAGTCAGGCGACATCCGCTCGATCCAGTCCTCGGTGACGATCGACACCCAGTAGCCGGT